>NZ_JBWOMN010000020.1:0-47195 GCF_056449545.1 Oceanicella sp.
GCTCGCCGCCGCCCCGACCGCCCCGACCGCCCCGCGCGCCCCGCGCGCCCCGACCGACAGGCCGCCGACGCCGACGCCGACGCCGAACGCCCCCGCCTACGGCGCCCTGACGCCGCCGGTGGTCGGGGTGCTGACCCGGGCCTTCGGCGCCCCCGACGCGGCCGGGCGCCCCGGCGTCGGCGTCACCCTCACCGCCCCCGCCTATGCGCAGGTCTCGGCCCCCTTCGCCGCCACCATTCGCTTCGCCGGGCCGCTGGAGGGCTACGGCAACGTGGTGATTCTCGAACCCGCGCCCGGGCGCCTGCTGGTGCTCGCCGGGCTGGCGCGCATCGACCGCGCCGTCGGCGAAACCGTGCTCCCCGGCGAGCCGCTCGGTCAATTGGGCGAGATCGAGCCGGGCGCGGCTGAGTTTTTGATTGAAGCCCCCGGCTCCGGCGGGGCAATGTCGGACGCAATGTCCGAAGAAACGCTCTATACAGAGAAATCGCTCTATATGGAGGTCAGAGAGGACGGCGCGCTTGTCGATCCGGCCTCGTGGTTCGCATTTGCGCAGTGAAGGGTTCCGACCGCATGAAGAAACTAGCCATCGCAGCGTCCATCGGCGCTATCGCCGGCGTTCTCGCCACCAGTCAGGTCGCGGCCCCGCTTCTGGCGCAGGAAAGCGACGCGCGCACCACCTATGAATATCTCGACCTGTTCGGCGACATCTTCGAACGCGTCCGCAGCGTCTATGTGGAGGAAGTGGACGAGAAAAAGCTGATCGAGAGCGCCATCAACGGCATGCTCACCTCGCTCGACCCCCATTCCAGCTACATGCCCCCCGACGCCTTCGAGGACATGCGGGTGCAGACCAAGGGCGAATTCGGCGGCCTCGGCATCGAAGTCACCATGGAGAACGGCTTCGTCAAGGTGGTGTCCCCGATCGACGACACCCCGGCGGCCGAGGCCGGGATCGAGGCGGGCGACTTCATCACCCAGATCGACGGCGAAAGCGTGCTGGGCCTGACGCTTGCCGACGCGGTGGACAAGATGCGCGGGCCGGTGGGCTCCGACATCATCGTCACCATCGCCCGCGAGGGCGCGGAAGAACCCTTCGACGTCACCATCACCCGCGCGGTGATCAAGATCCGCGCCGCCAGGGCGCGGGTCGAGGGCGACGTGGGGGTGCTGCGCGTCACCACCTTCAACGAACAGACCTATGACAACCTCAAGGCCGGCATCGCCAAGATCAAGGAAGACCTGGACGGCGCCGAGAACGTCAAGGGCTACGTGCTCGACCTGCGCAACAACCCCGGCGGGCTGCTCAACCAGGCGATCGCGGTGTCCGACGCGTTTCTCGACAAGGGCGAAATCGTCTCCACCCGCGGCCGCGACCCGCAGGAAAGCGACCGCTACAACGCCGAGCCGGGCGACCTCACCGACGGCAAGCCGCTGGTGGTGCTGATCAACGGCGGCTCCGCCTCGGCCTCGGAGATCGTCGCGGGGGCGCTGCAGGATCACCGCCGCGCCATCATCCTCGGGTCGAAAAGCTTCGGCAAGGGATCGGTGCAGACCATCATGCCGCTGTCGGGCAAGGGCGCGATCCGCCTGACCACGGCGCGCTACTACACGCCCTCGGGGCGCTCGATCCAGGCGCTGGGCATCGAGCCCGACGTGCTGATCGCCCAGCGCAAGCTGGCCGAGGAGGACGCCGACGCGCCGCGCCGCCGCAGCGAGGCGGATCTGCGCGGCTCGCTCTCCAACGACAGCCTCACCGAAGACGAGCGCAAGCAGCTGGAGGAGGAGCGCGCCCGCCACGAGGCCACCGCCAAGCTGCGTCAGGAGGACCTGCAGCTGGCCTATGCGCTGGACCTGCTCACCGGGCTCTCGGTCTACAACGACGCGAAGTGAGGCCGCGATGCCGGACCTGACCGACGCGCAGATCGCCGCGCTGCCCTACCGCCCCTGCGTGGGTCTGGTGATCCTGAACAAGGCCAACCAGATCTTCGTGGGCCGGCGGCTGGACTATCGCGGCGACGCCTGGCAGATGCCCCAGGGCGGCGTTGACGAGGGCGAGGCGCCGCTCGACGCGGCGCTGCGCGAGATGGGCGAGGAAACCGGCATCGCCCGCGACCGGGTGGCGCTGCTGGCCGAAAGCCGGCGCTGGATTCCCTATGACCTGCCCAGGGCGCTGGTGCCCAAGCTGTGGAAAGGCCGCTACAAGGGCCAGAACCAGCGCTGGTTCGCCTTCCGCTTCCTCGGCGACGATTCCGAGATCGACATCGCCACCGAGATCCCCGAATTCGGCGAATGGGGCTGGTCGGACCGCGACGACGTCATCGCCCGGATCGTGCCGTTCAAGCGCGAAACCTACCGGCTGGTGCTCGACGAATTCGCGCATCTGTTCGACTGAGCCCCGGCGCCGCCCCGGCGCAACTCTTGCCTTCCCAATCCAGCGCAATTCGTCAATGATTGCCGATGCGAACGATCGGGGATGATCTGGCCGGATGGCGGACAAGCTGACCACTTTCGCCTGGCGGCATTCCAAGCGGGACCAGGTCATCATTCTGGCGCTGACCCTCAGCAGCTTTCCGCTGATCTGGATCATGCTCGAACTGCCCAAGATGATCATCAACGACGCCATCGACGGCGAGGATTTTCCGCGCGACGTGCTGGGGCTGGAACTGGAGCAGGTGCAATACCTGCTGGCGCTGTGCGGGGCCTATCTGGCGGCGGTCGGCGTCAACAACGCCATGAAATTCCTGCTCAACCTGCGCCGCGGCGTCACCGGCGAACGCATGCTGCGGCGCATGCGCTACGACCTGTTCCGGCGGGTGATGTCGCGCCCGCTGTCGCGCCTCAAGACCACCAGCCCCGGCGAGACCGTGCAGATGATCTCAGCCGAACTGTCGCCGATCGGCGATTTCATCGGCGCGATCTTCGCCACGCCGATCATGCAGGGCGGCTCGTTTCTGGTCTATCTGGGCTTCATCATGGTGCAGAATCCGCTGATCGGGGCGGCGGCGCTGATGCTCTACCCGGTGCAGGCCTGGCTGATCCCCAAGCTGCAGGCGAAGGTGGTGGAGGGGATCCGCGCCCGCCTGCACAACATCCGCGCCATGGCCCGCGAGATCAACGAAAGCATCGACGGCGCCGTCGAAATCCGCGCCCTGCGCACGCGGCGCTGGCACATGGCGGTGATCTCGCGGCGGCTCTACGACAACTTCGTGATCCGGCGGCGGATCTTCGTGCTCAAATTCCTCATCAAATTCGTGAACAACGTCGCCAATCACGTGACGCCGTTCTTCATCTTCCTGATCGGCGGCTATTTCGTCATCCAGGGGCGGCTCGATCTCGGCGCCCTGACTGCGGTGCTGATCGCCTACAAGGATCTCGCTTCGCCCTGGAAGCAGCTGCTGCGCTACTATCAGGACTTTTCGGACATGAACGCGCGCTATCAGGACCTGCAGGACCAGTTCCGCGACGACGTCATCACCGACGGCCAACCCGACACGGCGCCTGTCGGACCCGACGCGCTGGCGCTGCAGGGCGCGCATATCGACGGGTTCGCGCATCCCGTGACCTGCGCCGCGCCGCGCGGCGGGATCACCGCCGTCTACGCCGCCAACGACGCCCAGCGCATGGCGCTGCTGCAGGGGCTGGCGGGGCTTGACGACCTCGTCGAAGGGACCTGGAGCGCGGCGCAGCCCAAGCTCTACCGCGCCGTGGCCATGGCCACGATTGACGGGCGGGTTTTCACCGGCTCGTTCCGCTCCAACCTGCTGCGCGGGCTGCAATTCCGCCCGGTGACCGACGCGAACGACCCCGAGGCCCCGCTGCGCCGGCGCGAAGCCGCGCTCACCGGCGCGCCGCCCGACGATACCGAGGGCGACTGGATCGACCCGGTCGACGCCGGGTATCGCGACATGGCCGAGGTGGAGGATCGCATGCTCGACCTCGTGGACAAGCTGGGCCTGGATGACGACCTCTACGTGATCGGGCTGGGCAGCCGCGCGGACCCGGCGCGCCACCCCGATCTGGCCGCGACGCTGCTGACCCTGCGCCGCAAGATCGCGGCCTCCGAAGAACTTGGCGAAATGCGCGAGGATTTCATCGACGTGTGGCGACGCGATCGCTTCAACCCCAACGGGCTGATCAGCGAGAACCTGTTTTTCGCCCGCCCGGCGGATCCGGCGCTGGGCTGGGCCGATTTCGCCGCCGATCCCGCGATCTACGCCCTCATCAAATCGGCGGGGCTGCGCGACACGCTGGTCGATATCGGCGCGGATCTGTGCGAAACCCTGATCAGCCTGTTCGAGGGCGTCGCCGGAGACAGCGACCTGCTGCGCGAATACGGGCTGTTCCCGAAATCCGAGATCCCGGCGATCGAGGCCATGCTGCGCAAGGCCCGGCGGCGCGGCGCGGCGCGGCTGAACCGGCGCGAGGCCCAGCGCATGATCGCCATCGCCTTCGACTATTGCCCGGCGCGCTACCGCCTGTCGGTGGTGCGCGCCCGCCAGCGCGAGGCGGCGCTGGTCGCGGCGCGCCCGAAGATGCTGGCGGCGCTGGCCGGCGACGACAGGTTCGCGGCCTTTGACGACTCCCGCTACGTGGCCCCGTTCTCGATTTCCGAGAACCTGTTCTTCGGACCGGTGAAACTTGAACGCCGCGACAGCTGGCGCCCGTTCAAGGCCCGCATCGACGCGCTGGCGCAGGAAACCGGGCTGCGCGAACAGGTGCTGCGGCTGGGGCTCGACCAGCCGGTGGGCGACGGCGGGGCCACGCTGAACGCGGTGCAGCGGCGCAAGCTGGCGCTGGGGCGGGGCCTGATGAAAAACCCCGGCGCGCTTGTGATCGACGGCATCGCCGACACCGGCGCGGACAAGGACCGCGCCCTGCGCGCGATGCTGTTCGACGAACTTCGCGGCGGCGCGCTGGTCTATGGCGTGCAGCTGCCCGCGGCGGCGGCGGGCGCGGATCACGTGATCTGGATCGGCGACCACGGGGGCGGGGTGCAACAGGGTTCTCCTGAATCATTCACGCCTTGACGTGGAGAAAGGAGAGGACCGATACTCGCCCCGGGGATTTTCCGCGTGGCGCCGGTCTGGTGCGCTCCTGGGGAAGAGGTTGATGAAATTTGAAACCGAAGTTGCGGCGTTGCAACGGACACCCATGTTTCAGGGCGTCGACGCCTCCCGCTTGAGGCTGCTGGCCTTCATGGGCGAGGATCGCAGTTTTCGCGATGGTGAATTCGTGGTCCGTCAGGGCGACAACAGCTACAGCGCCTATCTCATTCTCGAAGGCGAGGCGGATGTGATCGTCGAGGTGGACGGGCGCGCCTCCACCGTCGCGCATCTGGGCCATTCCGAGGTGTTCGGCGAAATGGCCATGCTGTGCGAAACCCCGCGCACCGCCTCGGTGCGCGCCAGCGGCGATCTGCGCACCCTGATGTTCGAACGCGAGGGCATGCTGCGGCTGCTGCGCGAATTCCCGGAAATGGCCATCGAGATGTCGCGCTCGCTGGCGCATCGGCTGGAACGCACCACCAGCGAACTGGCGAGGCTGCGGGTCGCGGGCGGCGACCGGGCGTGACCGACGCGGCCAGCGCCCCCGGCTCCGGCCCGCCGCGCGCGGGGGACTCCGATGACCTGCCCGCCGCATTCCGCCCGACGGCCGGGCGGAACGGCGCCGACAAGGCCGGGCGTCGCCGGACCAACGGGCGCGACCCCACGGACGAAACCGCGGAATCGCCAGGAACCCTGCTTACCATCTGGGGCGCGGGCGGGTCGGCCCCGACCGGCGATCCGCGCCGCGCCGGGTTCGGCGGCGACACCATCTGCTTCGAAATCCGCCGGCTGGCGCCGGGCGCGATTCCGCTGGTGGTGGATCTGGGATCGGGCGCCGCCGGGCTGGGCGCCGATCTGGCGGCGCGCGCCATCGCTTCGGGGCGGCGGGTGGAGATCGACGTGCTGATCAGCCATCTGCACCTGGATCACGTGATCGGCGTGCCGTTCTTTTCGCCCCTTTACTGCCCCGAGGCCACGGTGCGGCTGCATTGCGGGGTGACCGCGAACGCCCGGGATCTGCAGCGGCGGCTGACCACGCTGGCCTCGCCGCCCTTCTGCCCGGTGCGACCGCTGCAGATGGGCGCCGCGACCTTCAGCCAGTTCGCCCCGGACGGCGGGTTTTCGCTCGCCGCGTTCGAGATCCGCGCCGTGCCGCTCAACCACCCCGGCGGCTGCTGCGGATTCCGCATCGCCGGACCCGACGGAACGGTGTTCATCGCCGGAGACCACGAACATGGCGACCCGGCGATCGACGCGCGGCTGCGCGACGCGGCGGCGGAGGCGACGGTGCTGCTTTACGACGGCGCCTATGACGACGAGGATTACCACCATTACGAGGGCTGGGGGCATTCCACCTGGCAGAAAGGCGCCGAGATCGGGGCCGCGACCGGGGCAAGGCGCACGCTGATCTATCACCACCAGCCCGAAAACGACGACGCCCAGCTCGCCGCGCGGGACTCGAAGCTGCGCGCCCGCCTGCCCTCGGCGTCGCTGGCGCGCCAGAACATGCGCGTGCTGCTGCGCG
Source organism: Oceanicella sp. (assembly GCF_056449545.1). Lineage (NCBI taxonomy): Bacteria > Pseudomonadati > Pseudomonadota > Alphaproteobacteria > Rhodobacterales > Paracoccaceae > Oceanicella > Oceanicella sp. Next base: position 6,571 of record NZ_JBWOMN010000020.1, read on the forward strand.
ACGGCGTCGCCGAGATCCTGCCTGCGGAAGCGTCGCTCGCCGCACCCTGACGCCTGCGCCCTGCATCGGCCAATGGCGGATCGGGATCCGCCCTACGCAAGACCCGGGATCGGCGCCCGGAAATCCCGCGCCGGCCCGGGGTCGCCCGCAGGCGTTTCAGCCGTGCAGGGCGGCGACGGTTTTCAGGGTCGAGAACCCGTAGAGCGCCGCAAAGCCTTTCTCGCGGCCATGGCCGGACTTGCCGCGCCCCCCGAAAGGCAGTTCGACCCCGCCCCCGGCCCCGTAATTGTTGATGAACACCTGCCCCGCGCGCAGCGATTTCGCCAGCCGCATCTGGCGCGCGCCGTCCCGCGTCCAGACCCCGGCCACCAGCCCGTAATCGGTGCCGTTGGCGATGGCGACGGCTTCGGCCTCGTCGTCGAAGGGGATCACCACCTGCACCGGGCCGAATATTTCCTCCTGCGCCAGCTTGTGATCGCCGGACGCCCCGGCGATCAGCACCGGGGCCACATAGGCGCCGCCCCTGGGCGCGTCATCGACGATGCGCCCGCGCGCCACGATGTTCAGATCGGCGGCGGCGTCGAGATAGCGGGTGACGATGGCCTTCTGGCGCCCCGAGATCAGCGGCCCCACATCCGGGTCCGACATGGCCGGGCCGACGCTGAGGATGCGGTATTTTTCGGCCATGCGCGCCACCAGCCGATCATGGATCGCGCGATGCGCCAGGATGCGCGAGGCCGCCGAACAGGTCTGCCCGGCGTTCTGGATCCCCGCATTGACAAGAAACGGCAGCGCCGCATCGAGATCCGCGTCCTCGAACACCAGCTGCGGCGATTTCCCGCCCAGTTCCAGCGTCACCGGAATGACGTTGCGCGCCGCCGCGCCCTGCACCAGCGTGCCGGTGGCCACCGAGCCGGTGAAGCTGAGATGGTCCACGCCGGGATGCGAGGACAGGGCGGCGCCCGCCTCCTCGCCGGTTCCCGGCACGAGGTTCAGCGCCCCCGCCGGCAGCCCGGCTTCTTGGGCGATGCGCGCAAAGGCGATGGCGGTCAGGCAGGCTTCTTCGGCGGGCTTCAGCACCGCCGCGTTGCCCATGGCCAGCGCCGCGCCCACCGAGCGCCCGATGATCTGCATGGGGTAGTTCCACGGGATGATGTGGCCGGTGACCCCGTGCGGTTCGCGCAGGGTGTAGACCGTGTAGCCGTCGAGATAGGGGATGGTCTCGCCATGGATCTTGTCGCAGGCGCCGCCATAGAATTCCATGTAGCGGGCCAGCGCCAGCGCATCGGCGCGCGCCTGTTTCAGCGGCTTGCCCACGTCGCGGGCCTCGAGCTCCGCCAGGTATTCGACGCAATCGCCCACCAGCCGCCCGATGCGGGTGAGGATGCGGCCCCGGTCAACCGCCGTCATCCGCCCCCATTCGCCATCCAGCGCCGCGCGCGCCGCATCCACCGCGTCGCCCACGTCACCGGCGGAGGCGCGCGACACCTCGCACAGGTTGAGCCCGGTCGAAGGGTCGGTGAGCACCATCATCCGATCCGCCCGGCGCCAGACGCCGCCGATCAGCATTTCATGGGGTTCGACGGGGAGGGGGTCGGTCATAGGGATGGGCTCCGTGCGGTTTCGGCGCGCGTCTGAAGCGCGCGTTCAAGGTCTGGCGTCGCCTCAAGCAGCGTGCGCGTGTAGGGGTGCTGGGGCATCGAAAAGACCCGCTCGGTGGGGCCTTCCTCGACGATCTTGCCCGACTGCATCACCAGCACCCGGTCGGTGATGGCGCGCACCACATGCAGGTCGTGGCTGATGAACAGGTAGCTCACGTCGAGCCGGTCCGACAGATCCGCCAGCAAATCAAGGATCTGCGCGCGGATCGACACGTCGAGCGCCGACACCGCCTCGTCCAGCACCACCAGCTTGGGTTCGGTGATCAGCGCGCGGGCGATGGCGATGCGCTGGCGCTGGCCGCCGGAGAATTCATGGGGGTAGCGGTCGGCGGCGTTCGCCGACAGGCCGACGCGTTCCAGCATCAATTCCACCCGCGCGCGGCGTTCGGCCTTGTCCGGCGGCGGGTGCATCAGGTGGAAGGGCTCGGCGACCAGCCTTTCGACCCGCCAGCGCGGATTGAAGGATCCGTAGGGGTCCTGAAACACCACCTGCGCGTTGCGCCGCAGATCGTCGAGCCCCGGCGCCCCGGGATGGAACGGTTGATCCCCGAGCAGCACCCGGCCCGCCTGCGCGCCCTCCAGCGCCAGAATGGCCCGGGTCAGGGTGGATTTTCCGCAGCCGGATTCGCCCACCAGCCCGACGTTTTCGCCAGACCGGATCGACAGGCTCACCCGGTCCACGGCGCGGAAATGCTCCTGCTTGCGGAACAGCTTTCGCGGCATGGGGTAGTCGCGCACCAGGTCTTCGACCCGCAAGACCTCCGCCCCCGGTTCGCGTCCGTGGCGCGAGGGCTGATGGGTCGAGGCCGCGAACAGCGCCTTGGTGTAGGGGTGGCGCATGTTGCGAAACAGGTCCACGGTCTCGCCGGCCTCCACCACCTCGCCGGTCTTCATGATGGCGATGGCGTCGGCGATGTCGGCGACCACCGCGAGGTCATGGGTGATCATCATCAGCCCGGCCCCGTCTTCGCGCGCCAGCCGCTTCAGCAGGTCGAGGATCCGCGCCTGCGTGGTGACGTCGAGCGCGGTGGTGGGTTCGTCGGCGATCAGCAGCCGCGGGCGCAGGGCCACGGCCATGGCGATCACCACCCTTTGCCGCTGGCCGCCCGACAAATCATGCGGGTAGCGCGACAGCGGGAATTGCGCGGCGGGCAGGCCGACGCGCTCCAACGCCTCGCGCGCGCTGGATTCAGGGTCGCGGTCATCGGTGTGGATGCGGATCACCTCGGCCACCTGGCGGCCGATGGTCTGCACCGGGTTGAGCGCGGTCATGGGTTCCTGAAACACCATGCCGATGCTGGCCCCGCGCAGCGCGCACATGGCCGGTTCCGGCTTTTGCAGCAGATCCTCGCCGTCGAGCAGGACGCGCCCCGAGACCTCGCCCTCGGGCGCCAGCCGCATCACCGACAGCGCGGTCATGGATTTGCCCGAGCCGCTTTCGCCGACCACGCCCAGCACCTGCCCGGACTCGATCCGCATGGACACCTCGCGCAGGATCGGCGCGCCCCTGATGGAATAGCTGAGGTTTTCGATGCTGAGCAGGGTCATCGGGATCTCCGCAAGCGCGGGTCGAGCATGTCGCGCAGCCCGTCGCCCAGCAGGTTGAGCCCCAGCACCGTGAACACGATGGCGAGGCCGGGGAATATGGCGAACCAGGGGGCGACGTAGATCATGGTCTGGGCCTCGTTCAGCAGCCGCCCCCAGGACGGGATCGGCGGCTGCGCGCCGAGGCCCACATAGCTGAGCCCCGCCTCGGCCAGAATGCCCAGCGAAAACTGGATGGTGCCCTGCACGATCAGCATGTTGAGCAGGTTGGGCAGGATGTGCTCGACCGAGATCCGCGTCGCGCTCTTGCCCGCCACCTGCGCCGCGAAGATGTATTCGCGGGTCCACAGCGACAACGCCGCGCCCCGCGTCAGCCGCGCGAACACGGGGATGTTGAAGATGCCGATGGCGATGATGGCGTTGACCGCGCCGGGGCCGAGCGCGGCGGTGATCATGATCGCCAGCAGCAGCGACGGAAACGCGAAGATCAGGTCGTTGCCGCGCATCACCAGTTCATCGAGCCAGCCGCCGCGCCGCGCCGCCGCCAGCAGACCCAGCGGCACCCCGGCGATCATGCCGACCCCGACCGCCACCAGCGCCACGGCGATCGAGGTGCGCGCCCCCACCATCACCATGGAAAAGATGTCGCGCCCGAAATGGTCGGTGCCGAACCAGTATTCGCCCGAGGGCGGCTTCAGCCGCGCGGCGATGATCAGCTTGGTGACGTCGAACGGCGTCCAGACCAGCGACACCAGCGCGGCGGCCAGAAACGCCAGCGTCAAAGCGGCGCCCAGGATCAGCGAGGGCGAGGCTTTCATCGCTTGCCCTCGCGCAATCGCGGATCCACGGCGGCATAGGCCAGATCCACCAGCAGCGTCACCACCACCACCGCGAAGACCAGCAGCACCACCACGGATTTCACCACGATCAGGTCGCGCTGCACGATGCCCTGAAACACCAGCCGCCCGAGGCCGGGCAGGAAGAACACGTTCTCGATGATGATCGCGCCGGCCATCAGAAAGCTGAACTGCATGCCGATGATGGTCAGCACCGGGATCATGGCGTTGCGCAGCGCATGGCGCCACAACGCCTGCGAGGCGCTCAGCCCCTTGGCCCGCGCGGTGCGGATGTAGTCTTCGTCCATGGTGTCGAGCAGCGCCGATCGCATCACCCGCGTCAGGATCGCCGCCTGGGGCAGCGCCAGCGCCACCGCGGGCAGCGTCAGGGCCTTCATGGCCGGGACGACCCCGCCGTCCCAACCCGGGAAGCCGCCGGCGGAAAACCATTGCAGCACCGTGGAAAACAGCATCACCAGCAGCATCGCGAACCAGAAATTCGGCATGGCGATGCCGATCTGCGTGGCCCCGAGCACGCTGACATCGCTGGCGGTCCCGCGCCGCGCCGCCGCCAGCACCCCCGCCGGGATGGCGATCACCGTGGACAGGGTCAGCGCGTAGAGCGTCAGCGGCAGGGAAATCCACATGCGCTCGCCGATCAGCTCGGACACCGGGGTGCGGTAGGTGTAGCTGACGCCGAAATCCCCCGCCGCCAGCCCGGCGACCCAATGCAGATAGCGCGTCAGCGGCGGGCCGCCGAGGCCCAGTTCCCGGCGCAGCGCCTCCACCGCCTCGTCGCTGGCGTTCAGCCCCATCATGGTCAGCGCCGGATCGCCGGGCACCACCTCGATCAGCAGAAAAATGGCGATGGTGGCGGCGAACATGGTCAGCCCGAGCGTGAACACGCGCCGGATCAGGAACGCCCCCATCAATCCAGGTCGTCGAAGGCGCGCGCATAGGCGAGCGGCCCGGCGCCGCTCAGCGCCTCCGGTTTCAGGTTCATCGCCATGAATTGCGGCCCGGCGAAGGCGGTTTCATAGCCCCGCGCCAGCGCGGTCTCGAACCCGAAGCGGGTGTAATAGGCCGGATCGCCAAGCACGAACACCGCGCCCCAGCCGGCCTCATGGGCGCGCTCCAGCGCCTCGCGCACCAGCGCCACGCCCAGCCCGGCGCGCTGGCGCCCGGGGGCCACGGACACCGGGGCAAGGCCCAGCGCCCCGGCCGGGCTGCGCATCCGCGACAGCATCACATGGCCGAAGACCTCGCCGCCCTCCTCGGCGACCAGCGCGATCTCGGCGTCGCCGTCGCGGCGCAGGGCGGCGACCAGATCCGCCTCGTCGGGCTGGCCGAAGGCGGCCTCGACCACCGCGCGAACGGCGGCGAAATCGGCGTCGGTTTCCGGGCGCAGCCGCATGTTGGGGTCTCCGCGTTGGCTGTCGGGCTTTTGCAGGGCGGGCGGCGCGGGGATCGCGCCGCCCGTCCGGCGGTCAGACCGGGGCGCAGGCGCGCGCCCCGGCATGGATCGCGCGTCACCGGTCCCAGTAAACCCCGGTCAGGTCGTTGGCCTGGGTCGGGGCGTTCACCCACAGGCCCTTCAGGTCCTTGTTCCAGATGCCGATGGTGGCGAGCTGGAACAGGTAGCCGTTGACCGCGTCCTCGGCGATGATCCGCTGCGCCTCGCCCAGCATCTTGTCGCGCGCCTCGGGGTCGGTCTCGGCGTTGAGATCGACCATCAGCTGCTGGAACACCGGGTTGTCATACTGGAAATAGTAGTCCGGCCGGGCGTAGATGCCGATATCCATGGGCTCGGTGTGGCTGACGATGGTCAGGTCGAAATCCTTGGCCTTGAACACCTGCTTGAGCCATTGCGCCCATTCCACGTTCTCGATGGTCAGGTCGATGCCCACGTCGCGCAGCTGCGCGGCGATGATCTCGCCCCCGCGCCGCGCGTAGGACGGCGGCGGCAGCTTCAGCGTCGCCTTGAACCCGTCGGGATGCCCGGCCTCGGCCAGCAGCGCCTTCGCCTTGGCCGGATCATGCGGATACAGCCCGGTCAGGTCCACATAGGCCGGGTTGTGGGGCGCGAAATGCGTGCCGATCGGCGTGCCGACCCCGAACATGGCGCCGTCGATGATCGCCTGCCGGTCGATCGCGTAGGCCATGGCGCGTCGCACCCGCACATCGTCGAAAGGCGGGCGCTTGTTGTTGGTGGACAGGATGGTCTCGCCCTCGGTGGAGCCATAGGCCACGGTGAACCGCGGATCCGCCTGGAACTGCGGCGCGGTCTCGGGCGAGGGATAGCCCGGGAACGCGTCGATGTCCCCGCCCAGCAGCGCCGCCATCGCCGCCGTCGGGTCGGCGATGAACTTGAACGTGGCGCTGTCGAGCTTCGCCGGCTCGCCCCAGTAATCGGGGTTCTTCACGATGGTGACGCTGTCGCCCTTGGCCCATTTCGAAAACTTGAACGGCCCGGTGCCCACCGGGTGGGTGGCGGCGTCGGCGATGGTCTCCGGGGCGACGATCACCGCATCCCCCCAGCCCATGTTGAACAGGAAATTGCCGGTGGGCCGCTTCAGGGTGATCTTCACCGTCGCCGGGTCCACGACCTCGACGCTGTCGATGGGTTCGAACAGGCCCTTTTGCGCGTTGGTCGAATCCTCGGCCATGGCCCGGTCGAAGGAAAACTTCACGTCATCGGCGTTGAAATCCGTGCCGTCATGGAACTTCGCCCCGGTGGCGAGCGCGAAGGTGTAGACCAGCCCGTCGGGCGAGATCGTCCAGGACCGCGCCAGCGCCGGGGCCACCGACCCGTCGCTGACGATGCGCGTCAGGCCCTCGAAGATGTTGGCGTAGACCACGCCGTCAATGGCCGCCGCCGCCCCGCCCGTGGGGTCGAGATTGGGCGGTTCAAGCTGCATGCCGAGCGTCAGGTCGTTGCCGGCGGCCTGCGCCGCGCCGGCCATCAGCGCGACGGCGGCGACGGTCTTCAGGAAATGTCTCATGGCTAGTCTCCCTGTCATGCGGCGGATCTCGCGCCCGGCCGCAATGAAACCTCTCGTCAGGTTCCGGTGCGAAGCAGCCGCCAGGCTGCCATGGCCATCACTTTCGCGGAGGCGACGAGATCCTCGATGTCCACATATTCGTCGGGTTGATGCGCAAGGTCCAGCACTCCCGGCCCGTAGGCGATGCAATCGCGCACCCCGCCGATCTGGTCGAAATGCTTCTGGTCATAGGTGCCGGGAGAACAGACGATCTCGGGCTCGCGCCCCAGCATGTCGCGAATCGCCGCCGCGGTCGCCTGCGTCGCCGGCCCGGCGGCGTCGGTCATGGTCGGGCGCACCTCGAACAGATCGCGCAGTTCATATCGAAACCCGCGTTTGCGGGCCACGCGGTCCAGCAGCGCCCGCATCTCGGCCTTCACCTCGTCGAGGTTCTCCTCGGCGATCACCCGACGGTCGAACACCAGCCGCGCCCGGTCGGGCACGTTGGGCGCCAGAAACCCGTCGGCGCCCTCCGCCTGCCCGCCATGCAGCGACGCGATGTTGATCGAGGCGCGCCTGGCCGGTTCCGGCACCACCGGCGCGGCGGTGACGCGCTGTTCGATCATCGGGATCAGCTCGGTCTCCAGCGCGTGCAGCACCGCGCCCATGTGACGCGCCGCGCAATCGCCCAGAAACGGCATGGACCCGTGGGCGATGCGGCCGAACACCTCGATTTCGCCCCACCAGACGCCGCGATGACCGATGCAGACCCGATGCGGCGAGAACGGCTCCGGTATGATCACGTGATCCTGCCTGTCGGCGGCGAAGACCCCCTGCTTCGCCAGCCAGGCGGCGCCGCCGAAACCGCCGGTTTCCTCGTCGGCGACGCCGGACAGCTCGATGCGCCCTGACCAGCCGCCGATATCCGCCAGCGTCGCGGCGGCGATCATCGAGGCCGCCAGCCCGCCCTTCATGTCGCAGGTCCCGCGCCCGTATATGCGCCCGTCGCGGATTTCGGCGCCGAAGGGGTCCGTCGTCCAGCCCTCGCCCGCCGGCACCACGTCGTAATGGGAATTGAAATGCACGCAGGGACCGATGCCGACCGCGCGCCGCGCGATCACGTTGATCCGCGGATAGCGATCGCTGTCGGCCAGCGCGCCTTTCGCGCGGATGGTCTCGATGTCAAAGCCATGCGCCGCCAGATGGCCGCCGACGATGCGCGCGCATTGGGCGTAATGATCCCCGGGCGGGTTCACCGAGGGCGCGCGCACCAGATCCTGCGTCAACGCCGTCAGCGCGCCGCGCCGCGCGTCGATCTCCGCCGCGATGCGCCGCCGCATTTCCCGAGCTTGCACTTGTCTCTCCGTCATGGTCCCTGATGGGCCAGTATCGCCGCAGCGACGCGGCGCGCTCAATATCGTGGAAATACGGACATGTCGGCCCCCAAACCCGGATCGCTGTCGGAACAGGCCTTCGATCTGGCCCCCGTGGGCATCGCGGTGGCGGAGCGGCGGATCATCCGCGCCTGCAACCTCACCTTCGCGCAGATGTTCGACTACCCGCGCGAGGCGCTGATCGGCGCGTCGTTTCGCATGCTCTACCCCTCGGCGGCGGAATTCGACCAGGTGCGCGACATCGGCATCAGCGCGTTGCGGGAAACCGGGCGCTATTGCGACGAACGCATCATGGCGCGGCGCGGCGGCGGGCTGTTCTGGTGCCGCTTTCGCGCCACCACCCCCAATCCCGAAGACCCCCTCAGCCGCGCGGTGCTGAGCTTCGCCGAATTGTCCGAATTCCGCCCCGCCACCGGCCTCGCCCCGCGCGAACGCCAGATCGTCATGCATCTGGCCGAAGGGCGCACCAGCAAGGACATCGCCCTGCTGCTGGGCATCTCGCCGCGCACGGTGGAAACCTACCGCGCCCGGCTGCTGAAGAAATTCAAGGCGGCGAACGTGGCGGAACTGCTGGCGCTGCTGTCGGGCATGCCGGCGCTGACCCGCTAGGCGCGCGGCGGCGGGTCGGCCGCTATGCAGGGCGCGCGACGCGCGCTATCAAGCCCAGGATCGCGAATTGCAGGAGAACCCCCATGTCACTGATCCCCGTCACCGTCACCGGCTGTTCCGGCCGCATGGGCCGGATGCTGGTCCGCGCGGTGATCGAAAACCCTGAAACCGAGCTGACCGGCGCCACCGAGCGCCCCGGGCATGACTGGATCGGCCGCGATCTGGGCGCGGCGCTGGGCGGCGCGCCCATGGGCGTCAGCGTTGAGTCCGACCCGCTGGAGGCCTTCGCCCGCGCCGCCGCGGTGCTGGATTTCACCTCGCCCGCGGCGACGCTCGCCCATTCGGAGCTGGCGGCGCAGGCGCGCTGCGTGCATGTGATCGGCACCACCGGCTTTGACGCGGACGGGCTCGCCATGCTCGCCGCCGCCGCCCGCCACGCGGTGATCGTGCGCGCGGGCAACATGTCGCTCGGGGTCAATCTGCTGGCGGTTCTGACCCGGCAGGTGGCCGCGGCGCTGGGCGAGGATTTCGACATCGAGATCGTCGAGATGCACCACAACCGCAAGGTCGACGCGCCCTCGGGCACCGCGCTGATGCTGGGCGAGGCGGCGGCGGCGGGGCGGGGCGTGTCGCTCGACGCGGCATCCGAGCGCGGCCGCGACGGCGTCACCGGCGCGCGGCGCCCCGGGGCCATCGGCTTCGCGTCGCTGCGCGGCGGCGACGTGGTGGGCGAACATGACGTGATCTTCTCCGGCGCCGGCGAACGGCTGGTGCTGCGCCACATCGCCACCGATCGCATGCTGTTCGCGCGCGGCGCGCTGAAGGCGGCGATCTGGGGGCAGGGCAGAAAGCCGGGCGAATATTCGATGCGTGACGTGCTGGGGCTGTAATCCGGGCGCCTGCGGGGCCAATGGCCGAAACCTATCGAAACCGCTTGAGATAGACGTAGAGCGCGCCCTCGCCGCCATGGCGGATATGGGCCTGAAACACCCCGACGATCATCGGCTTCAGCGGCGCCGTGGCCAGCCAGCGCGGAACCGAATGCTTCAGCACCCCGGCCCGGTCCGGCATGAACGGGGCCGCGCCGGGATCGCGGTCGCCGCGCCCGCCCTTGCCGGTGATCACCAGCACGCAGCGCAAGCCCCGCGCATGGGTGGCGCGGATGAAACCGTTCAGCGCCGCATGGGCGCACTCGGCGGTCATGCCGTGCAGATCCAGCCGCGCCTCGGGCTTGCGCATGCCCCGGCGCAGTTTTTGCGCCGTGCGCCGATCCAGTCCCGGGGCGTTGGGGCCAAGCGCGTCGATCAGCCCCGGGGCGCGTTCGACCCGGACGCCGGGGCGCGAGGCCGGGGCCGAGGGGCCGTGCGGGCGCTGGATGACCGGTTTCGCCGCGACGGGGGGCGCCGGCGCCCTTGCCGCTCCGGGTTTCGCCGACTCCCGTCCGGGCGGCGATTTGGGCTTTGGATCAGGCGCTGATCTGGGCGGTGATTTCGGTGGCGCGTCGGCCAGCCCCGGGCGCAGCGCCCGCGCGCCGCTGGTCACGCGCGCCCACAGCGCGGCCTCCTCGCCGGTCAGCCCCCGGGGTTTGCGTCTGCGCGCCACGCCGATCGCCTTATCGCGCCGGAAACAGGCGGTCCGCCGCCGCGCGCGGGATCAGCGCCACCAGCCGGCCGCGCGCCTTCATGCGCCCCGCGGCCGCGCCCGCCGACGCGCCCGAGCCGAAAAACAGGTCCGCGCGCTGCGCCCCCTTGATCGCCGCGCCGGTGTCCTGGGCCACCATCAGGCGGCGCAGCGCCCCCAGCGGGGTCTCGGTCTCCAGCCAGATCGGCGCCCCCAGCGGCGCGAAAGCCGGGTCCACGGCGATCGAGCGCATGGCGCGCAGCGGCGCGCCCAGCGCCCCCGCCGGGCCGTCATCGGGCGCAAGTTCCCGCGCCTCGCGAAAGAAGATGTAGGACGGGTTGCGGTTCAGCATCGCCAGCCCGCGCGCCGGGTCGGCGCGCACCCAGGCGCGGATCCCCTGCGCCGTCCGCCCGCCGGGCGGGCGGATGCCCTCGCGTTTCATGATCTTGCCGATGGAGCGATAGGGATGGGCGTTGCGCCCGGCGTAACCCACCCGCAGCACCTCGCCATCGGGCAGGACAATGCGCCCCGAGCCCTGCACATGCAGGAAAAACACCTCCACCGGGTCCGTGAGATAGGCGATCTCCAGCCCCAGCCCGTCAAGCCCGCCGGCGGCGATCTGCGCCCGGGTCAGGGGCGAACGTCCCGCGCCTGGCGGCGGGCGCAGGATCGGATGCTGGAAGTCGCCGCCGCGCGCCCGGGCGCCCCGCAGTTCCGGCTCGAAATACCCGGTAATCAGCGACCGCCGCCCGGCGCCGATGCGCACCGGCGCGAATTCGGCCTCGAAAAAGGCCCGCGCGTCGCCCGGTTTCACGGCCCGCGCGCAGGGCGGCGCCCAGTCCGCCGGTGAAAGATCAAGCGCCGCGTGCCCGGCGCCGATCCGGTCGCAGGTGGCGGCGAAGGCGGCGCGGGCGGCGGCGAGGTCGTCCCCGCCCCAGCCCGGCAGATCGGCGAATCGCAGCAAGGTCAGCTTCGGCGCGCCGCCCGTCCCGCCTGCCGCCAGACCCGGCGCGGCGGCCAGGCTCAGCATCAGCGCGGCGCCAAGCGCGAGGATCGGCCTTGCGCCATCTCTGGCGCGCCGGATCATCCGCCCGTGGCGGTCAGCACCCAGTTGGGATCGCCCGAGCCCATCTTGCGGCTGAAGGTCCAGAGGTCGGTCTGACGGCGCACCTCGTTGGGGTCGCCCTCGACGATGTCATGATCGGCGTTGCGCACCACTGAAATCAGTTCGCCCACGAAGCGGATCTCCACATCGGCCTCGCTGGTGTCTTCCGAGAACATGGCCGAAAAGATCTTCGCCTCGCGCACCCCGACGAATCGCGCCTCGACGCTCAGCCCCTTGGCGGCGCGCTCTTCGATGGCGGCGGCGAAGCTTTCGTAGACGTCGTCGGACAGCAGCGGGCGCAGGGTGCGGGTGTCGCCGTTCTCATAGGCCATGAGGATCATCTCGTAGGCTCGCTTGGCGCCTTCCAGAAAGGCCGAGGGCGAGAAGCTCGGCTCCGCCTCGGTCATGCGACGCAGCGCGGCCCCGGTCTCGCTGTCGATGTCGGTGACGCGGGCGATGTCTTCGGCCACTTCGGCGCCGCCCTTGATGACCTCGAATTCGCGGCTGGGGCCCGCTGTGGCGGCGGGCTTGCGCGGCGTGGTCGGGTCCTCGAACCCGGTGCGCTGGCCCAGCACGTTCTTCAGGCGCATGAACACGAAGACCGCAATCACGGCTAGGATGAGAAGTTCGATCATGGCGCTGTTCATCATCAGGTTTCCGGTTGGTCGGTCCGGATCCAGGCTCCGGTGAAAGCATCGTTCTGGCGCAAGAACAGCGCCGGCGTTGGCGCGTGGCGCCCATAGTGGCTATGTAAGGACTGCGACGGCGCGAGTCCAACGACCTGAGCGCATCCGTCGCGCAGTGGCAAGACAAGGATAGCACGAGAACATGTGGTTGTTCGCACTTCTGGTCGGGGTCCCGATCATCGAGATCGCCCTTTTCATCCAGGTTGGCGGGTTTCTGGGTCTGTGGCCGACGCTGGGAATCGTCGTGCTGACGGCGATCATCGGCGCGAATCTGCTGCGGCTGCAGGGGCGCGGGGCGCTGATCGACCTGCAAAGCAGCCTTGGCGGGCGCGGCGATCCGGCCAGGGCGCTGGCCCATGGGGCGATGATTCTGGTGGCCGGCGTGCTGCTGCTGACCCCGGGCTTCTTCACCGACGCGGTGGGCTTCGCGCTGCTGCTGCCGCCGGTGCGCGCGGCGCTGATCCTGTGGGGGGCGCGGCGCATGGCCGGGCGGGTCAACGCCGAAATCCGCATGACCGGGTTTTCCGCGGGTCCCGGCCCCGGCCCAGAACCGCGCCCGGAACCGCGCCCGGGGCCGCGCTCGGGGCCGCGCCAGACTCCGCGGGATCCTGGCGGCGAGGTCATCGACGGCGAATTCACCGAACTGCGCGATGACGGTCCCGCGGACGGCGACGCCCCGCGCAGCCGCAAAGCCCGGCCCAGCGGCTGGACCCGCCCGGATTGAGCGGAGCGCGAAGGACCGGGGCCCGAGCGGGCTGAAATCCGACCGCCCGACCCGGGACCGCCCGACCCGCCCGACCCGGCGTTTCCCCAGCGCCGCCCCCGCCCCCGGCCCGAAAAATCCGCCGCATTGCTCGCGCCGGCCGGAGGTGATAGCCATCGCCGGGAAACCGATCTTTCCAACGGAGCGCATCTCAAATGGCCGACACCGCCCAGCCTCAAACCCAGCCGCAGGTCTCCATCCTGTCGCAATTCACCCGCGATCTGTCCTTCGAGAACGCCGCGGCGCAGAATCAGGTCAACGCGCAGGTCAATCCCGACATCAAGGTCGGGGTCAATCTTGACGCCAAGGCCCGCGGCGAGGACCGCTACGAGGTGATCCTGAAGATCACCGCCAAGGCCACCGCCGATGACACGACCCTGTTCCTGGCCGAGCTCGAATACGCCGGCATCTTCCAGATCAAGAACGTGCCCCAGGAACAGCTGCACCCGTTCCTGCTGATCGAATGCCCCCGCCAGCTGTTCCCCTTCGCGCGGCGCATCATCGCCGACGTGACCCGCGACGGCGGCTTCCCGCCGCTTATGCTCGACATGGTGGATTTCGTCGCCATCTACCGGCAGGAACTGGAACGCCGCCAGGCCGAAAAGCCGGCCCAGAACGGCAACGGCGCCACCGCCTGAATCGCTTGCCTTGATCACGCGCTTTCGGGGGCCACGCGCCGCGTCCCGATCGGCCGCCCTTCGGGGCGGCCGTTTGCGTTGCGGGGTCAGTCGTCCTTGGTCCACAGCGCCGCGTCGCCCATCTCGGCGATGAAATCGGCATGGGCGGCGCGCTCCGCCTCGGTCAGCAGCGGGGCCAGCGGGGTCGGGCGCGGCGGCGGCGTCCAGTCCTCGCCTCCCGCCGCCGCGCGCCCGCCCGCGATCGCGCCGAGCGCGAAATCCGGCTGCCGTCCGCCCAGCAGTTCCAGATACACCTCGGCCAGCAATTCGCTGTCGAGCAGCGCGCCGTGCTTCTCGCGCCCCGAATTGTCGATGCCGAAACGCCGGCACAGCCCGTCCAGCGAATTGTTGGCCCCCGGAAACCGCTTGCGCGCGATGGCCAGCGTGTCGATGGCCTGATCCATGGGCAGCGGCGCCAGCCCCATCCACTCCAGTTCGGCATTGATGAAACGCATGTCGAACCTGGCGTTGTGAATCACCAGTCTGGCGTCGCCGATGAAATCAAGGAACGCCTGCCCGATCCGGTCGAACAGCGGCTTGTCGCTGAGGAATTGCTGCGAAATGCCGTGGACGTTGAACGCCTCCTCGGGCATCGAGCGCATGGGGTTGACGTATTGGTGATACACGCGGTCGGTGGCCAGGTGGTTGTCCAGTTCGATGGCGCCGATCTCGACGATGCGGTGGCGCCCGTCGGGATCGAAGGGGTTGATGCCGGTGGTTTCGGTGTCGAGCACGATTTCACGCATCGGAACGGCTCTCCCCTGCGAAATTCCGCTCGGACATGCGCCCTGCGTCCATGGCGGCCAGGATTTCGCGCACCCGCGCGCGCGCCGCGTCCAGCCCGGCGCCGGTGTCGATGACGAAATCGGCGCGGGCGCGTTTTTGCGCGTCGGGCATCTGCTTGCCGAGGATGGTCGCCAGGGTCGCCTCGGTCATGCCCGGGCGGGCCAGCACCCGGGCGCGCTGGGTTTCGGGCGGGGCGCTGACCACGATCACCGCGTCGAACGCCGCCTCGCCGCCGGTCTCGAACAGCAGCGGCACGTCGCACAGCGCACGCGCGGCGCCCCCGGCGCGGGCGCGGTCCAGAAACCGGGCGCGGTCCTGCGCCACCAGCGGGTGGATCACGGTCTCGATTCGCCCGATCAGCGCCGGATCGCCGGTGACCCGGGCGCGCAGCGCGGCGCGCTCCACCAGCGGTCCCCCGGGGCCGTCGGTCAGGCAATCGGGCGCCAGCGCGGCGATCGCCGCCACGCCTGCGCCGCCGGGCCGGTAAAGCCGCGCCACGGCGGCGTCGGCGTCCCAGACCGCGAGGCCTTCATCGGCGAACATTTGCGCGATGGTGGATTTTCCCATGCCGATGGAGCCGGTGAGCCCAAGCACCTGCACCGGGTCAATCCGCCAGCACGTAGGCGCGCAGGTCGTCATCCACCTGCGGATCGACGCCGAACCAGCTTTCGAATCCCGGGCGGCCCTGATGCAGCAGCATGCCCAGCCCGTCGACGGCGCGCATGCGGCGGCTGCGGGCCTCGGCCAGCAGCGGGGTTTCCAGCGGCGCATAGACGATGTCGTTGACCAGCACGGTTTTCGGCGCCCGCTTCAGCGACACCGGCAGCGGCGGCTGGCCGGTCATGCCCAGCGAGGTGGTGTTGACGATGGTGGCGAGCCCGTCAAACGCCGCCTCGGCCTTGATCCAGTCCACCACCCGCACCTTGGCGCCCAGCTGATCGGCGAGGAATTCTGCCCGCGACCGCGTGCGGTTGGCGACGCGGATTTCCGGCGCCCCGTCGGTGAGCAGCGCCGACACCACCGCCCGCGCCGCGCCCCCGGCCCCGAACACCAGCGCCGGGCCGTCAGAGGCCTTCCACCCCGGCGCCCCGGCGCGCAGGTTCTCGAGAAAGCCGAACCCGTCGGTGTTGTCGGCGTAGATGGCCCCGTCCTCGCGGAAGGTGATGGTGTTGGCGGCGCCGATCAGCGCCGCGCGGTCCGACACCTTGGTGGCGAGCTTCAGCACGGTTTCCTTGAACGGAATGGTGACGTTGACGCCGCGAAATCCCAGCAGCGGCAGGGCGTGAAAGGCGGGTTCGAAATCGCGCGGCTCGACGCCCAGCGGCACGTAATGGCCGCGCAGCCCCTGCCGGCGCAGCCAGTGGCGATGCAGTCGCGGCGAACGGGAATGGGCGATGGGCCAACCGACCACTCCGGCAAGAGGCACGCGCATGTCGGTCATTCGATCAGATGTCCCCTCGTCCGAAGGAAGCCCAGAATTTCCAGCAAGGGAAGACCCAACACGGTGAAATGGTCGCCCTGAACGCGGCTGAACAGCTGTGCGCCAGACGCTTCGAGATGGTAGCAGCCCACAGTCTCGGTCACGGTATCGCCCAGACGGTCGAGATAGTCATCCAGAAAATCATCCGAAAACCCCCGCATCATCAGTTGCGCGCGTCCCACATGGCGCCAGATCGGCCGCCCCTCGGCGACAATCACCGCCGCCGACAGCAATTGATGGCTTTTGCCGCGCAGCGCGCGCAGCTGCGCCGCCGCCTCGCCCCGGTCTCCGGGCTTGTCGAACAGCCGGTCCTCGCAGACCAGCACCTGATCGGCGCCCAGCACCAGGCGGCCGGGGTCGGGCCCGGCGATCCCGGCGCCGACGCGCAGCGCCTTCATTTCCGCCAGCGTGTCGGCAACGTCGCGGGGCGGGGCGTTTTCCGCCAGCAGCGCGCGCTTGATCTCGGCCTCGTCGATGCGCGCCGGGCGGGGGTCGATCGCCACCCCGGCCTTGCGCAGCATCGCCGCCCGGGCGCGGCTGGCTGACGCGAGGATCAGGGGCGCGCGGGTCATCGGGGCGTTCATGCGGGCGCGTCGCGCGCACGCAGGGCGACCATGATCGAGGCGGCGGTTTCCTCGATGGAGCGCCGCGTGACGTCGATCACCTCGACCCCGTAACGTTCGAACAGCAGGCGGGACTGGGCCACCTCCTCGCGGATGCTGTCGAGATCGGCGTAATCCATGGCGCCGCCCCCGCGCATCCCCTGGCCGCCGATGCTTTCCAGCCGCTGGCTGCGGATCTGCGCCAGCCGGGCGGGGCTGACCACCAGCCCGAAAGCGGGCACGCCGGCGGCGATCGCCGTTTCCAGATCGCGCGGCGGCGGCTGATTGGGCACCAGCGGCACATTCGCGGCCTTGATGCCGCGCACCGCCAGATACAGGCAGGTCGGGGTCTTGGAGGTGCGGCTGACGCCAAGCAGGATCACGTCGGCGCGCTTCAGCCGATCGCCCACGGCGCCGTCGTCATGGGCCATGGCGTATTCGATGGCGGCGACCCGGTCGAAATAGGCGCGATCGGTGTCGTATTGACGCCCCGGGCGGCTCATGCGCGCCGGGCCGAGGCTGCGCGACAGGGTTTCGAACAGCGGGTCCAGCAGCGGCACGGCCGGCAAGCCGGCCGCCTGACAGCCCCGGCGCAGCCGTTCGGTCAGCGCCGCGTCCAGAATGGTGTAGAGCACCGTGCCCGGATTGGCGCGAATGTCCTCCAGGGCCGCGTCCACATCGGCCGCGTTGCGCACGAAGACGTGCAGGCGGCGCTGCACCGCCGGGTCATCGAACTGGCTGAGCACGGCGTTGGCCGCGGCGGAGGCCGTCTCGCCCGTCGAATCCGACAGCAGGTGAAGGACATGGCTGGTCAGAGTCCCGGCGCCCCTTTGCGTGGCATTGTTAACGAAGTGTTGTTGGTTGGCCGTCATCATGCAGCCGAGGCCCCTGCGGGGACAATTTCGAAAAGCGTGGACAAGACGCGAGATTCCGCGGCTGTTGCCTGGACGCGTCAGAAACGCCCGATTCATTCGACATGTGCATGGAGCGACCCAGGGTCGCGGTCCGCCCTGTGGAGAACTTTCCACCATGGCGCGCGCCTCGGCGCAGATCGCGGCGTTTTTTCATGTCAGTTATGTGAAAGCTCTCATTAGCTATTGTATTATCATGATAATTTATTGTTCATAACTCTGTGAACGCCCTTCGAAGACCGTGGAGCGCCGCGCCGGCATGGATTGAACCGTGGATAAATATGTGGATTGCCCGACTCGAAACGGTAATCCCCGCTGTCCACAGGTCCATCTACAAACTACAACCTAATCGACTCTTAAAAATCGAGGCGCCTCATGACCCGGGAGACAAAACTCCTCTTGCGCAGCCTGCGCGGCGAAACCCTGAGAACCCCGCCGATCTGGCTCATGCGTCAGGCGGGGCGCTATCTGCCCGAATACCGCGCGACGAGGGAAAAGGCCGGTAACTTTCTCGACCTCTGCTACAATCCGGATCTGGCCGTCGAGGTCACCCTGCAGCCGATCCGCCGCTACGGCTTTGACGCGGCGATCCTGTTCGCCGACATCCTGCTGGTCCCGCAGGCGCTTGGCGCCGATCTGTGGTTCGTGACCGGCGAGGGCCCTCGCCTGTCCACCGTCGCCGGCCCGGCGGATCTTGCGCGCCTGAAACCGGCGGACGCCATTCACGAAACGCTTGGACCTGTCTATGAAACGGTCAGGGGCCTGTCCCAGAGCCTGCCCCCGGAAACCACGCTGATCGGCTTCGCAGGCGCGCCCTGGACCGTCGCCACCTACATGGTGGCCGGGCGCGGCACCCCCAGCCAATTGCCGGCCCGCCGCCTGATCCTGGACGATCCCGAGACCTTCGGGCGGCTCATCGACCTGATCACCGACGCAACGATCGCCTACCTGTCGCGCCAGATCGAGGCCGGCGCCGAGGTGGTGAAACTGTTTGACAGCTGGGCAGGGTCCTTGAACGCGCGTGATTTCCAACGCTATTCGATCGCGCCCACAAAGCGCATCGTTTCGGCTTTGCGCAAGCGTTGGCCCGATCTGCCGATCATCGGCTTTCCGCGCTGCGCCGGAACCGGCTACAAGGCCTTCACCCGCGAAACCGGGGTCGATTGCGTCAGCCTCGATTCCACCATTGCCCCGATCTGGGCCAAGGACAATCTGCAGGGGCTATGCACGATTCAGGGCAATCTCGACCCGTTGCTGCTTGCCAGAGGCGGCGATCCGCTGATCACCGAGACCCGCGCCATCGTCGAAACCCTGCGCGACGGACCCTATATCTTCAATCTCGGCCATGGCATAACGCCGGACGTTGATCCCAAGAATGTAGATATCCTGGTAGAGACCATACGGGCGATGTAGTTTGGATTTTCTGTCAACTTACCATGATTGGCTAAAGGCTTTTCATGTCATCTCGGTCATCGCCTGGATGGCCGGCCTGTTCTACCTGCCGCGCCTGTTCGTCTATCATGCGGAGCAGGCGGCGCCGGGGTCGGAATTTTCCGAAATCCTGAAGATCATGGAACGGCGGCTGTATCGCGGGATCATGAATCCCGCCATGGGCGCCGCCTGGCTGTTCGGCGGCTTGATGCTGACAAGCCTCGGTTGGGACGGTCTCGCTGTCTCGGCCTGGCTGCAGGTGAAGCTGGTGCTGGTGATCGCCATGAGCGCATATCATGTGGCGCTTGGACGCTGGCTGCGTGGCTTCGCAGCGGACATGAATACGCATGAAGGTAAATTTTTTAGATATATCAATGAGATACCAACAGTGTTGATGATCGGCATCGTGATCATGGCCATCGCCGAGCCTTTTTGAACTGACGCTGAACAGCTTTGATTTGACAACCCGTCGCGCTTCGACTTATGGTTGCGCCGAAACGCGCTGGCGTTCTGCCGGACAGCGATACCCCTCCCCCAATCGCCTGAAGCGCAAACATGCGCAGCGTCAGGTCATGACAGGCTCTCCTCACCCATGGATATTCAGGAACTCAAGCTCTCCGAGCTCAAGGAGAAGTCGCCCACCGCATTGCTGGCCTTCGCCGAAGAACTCGAAGTCGAAGGCGCCACCAGCATGCGTCGCCAGGACATGGTGTTCGCCATCCTCAAGGAACTGGCCGAGCGCGATGTGGAAATCATCGGCGGCGGCGTGCTCGAGGTGTTGCAGGACGGGTTCGGCTTTCTGAGATCGCCCGAGGCCAATTATCTTCCCGGTCCCGACGACGTCTATATCAGCCCCACCGAGATCCGGAAATTCGCGCTGCGCACCGGCGACACGGTCGAAGGCTGGATCCAGGCGCCCAAGGAGGGCGAACGGTATTTCGCCCTGGTGAAGGTGCTGAAGCTGAATTTCGAGGATCCGGAGAATTCACGCCACAAGGTGCATTTCGACAATTTGACGCCGCTGTATCCCGACGAACGCCTGATCATGGAAATCGAGGATCCGACGATCAAGGACAAGTCGGCGCGGATCATCGACCTCGTGGCGCCCATCGGCAAGGGTCAACGCTGCCTGATCGTGGCGCCGCCGCGCACCGGCAAGACCATGCTGTTGCAGAATATCGCGCATTCGATCGCGCGCAATCACCCCGAATGCTACCTGATCGTTCTGCTGATCGACGAGCGGCCCGAGGAGGTGACCGACATGCAGCGCTCGGTGGCGGGCGAGGTCGTGGCCTCCACCTTCGACGAACCGGCGACGCGGCATGTGGCGGTGTCCGAGATGGTCATCGAGAAAGCCAAGCGGCTGGTGGAGCATGGGCGCGATGTGGTGATCCTGCTCGATTCGATCACTCGTCTCGGGCGCGCCTACAACACCGTCGTGCCGAGTTCGGGCAAAGTATTGACCGGCGGCGTGGACGCCAACGCGCTTCAGCGCCCCAAACGGTTCTTCGGCGCCGCGCGCAACATCGAGGAGGGCGGATCGCTGTCCATCATCTCGACGGCGTTGATCGACACCGGCAGCCGCATGGACGAAGTGATCTTCGAGGAATTCAAGGGCACCGGCAACTCGGAGATCGTGCTCGACCGCAAGGTGGCGGACAAACGGGTGTTCCCGGCGATCGACATCATCAAATCCGGCACCCGCAAGGAAGAACTGCTGGTCGGGCGCGGGGATCTCACCAAGATGTTCGTGCTGCGGCGCATTCTCAATCCCATGGGGCCGGCTGACGCGATCGACTTCCTGCTCGGCAAGATGAAGCAGACCAAGACCAATGCGCAGTTCTTTGATTCCATGAACGCCTGATACGGGTCTGACATTCTGACGAGGCCCGGGCATTGTCCCGGGTTTTGTCGTTTCCGGGAGCATGGCATGGAGACCGACACGATTTTCGCATTGTCCACGCCGCGCGGCCGCGCGGCGATCGCGGTCATCCGTGTTTCGGGACCGCTGGCGGATCAGACCCTGGCCCGGTTGACCGGCGCCGCCTTGCCGGCGCCAAGACTGGCCTCCGTTCGAACGCTGCGAAACGGGCCCGACGGTGATGCAATCGATGAGGCGCTGATCATCCGGTACCAGGATGGCCAGAGCTATACATGCGAAAACAGCTTTGAAATTCAATGCCATGGCGGAATTGCAGTGGTAAAGGCCCTGCTTGACGCCTTGGCCGATTCGCCCGGTCTGCGATTGGCGGAACCCGGGGAATTCACCCGTCGGGCATTGGAGTTCGGGCGGATGGACCTGTCCCAGGTGGAGGGGCTCGCGGATCTGATCGACGCGGAAACGCAAGCGCAACGGCGTCAGGCTCTGCGCGTGATGCGGGGCGATCTGACGCGAAGGGTGGATACATGGCGGCGGCTGCTCACCAGAGCCAGAGCATTGACCGAGGCCTCGATAGATTTTGCTGATGAGGAAATCCCCGACAACCTGAACATAGAAGTGGATCAACTGCTTGCCGAGGCACACAGCAGCCTTCTGAATACCCTGAAAGGCGCGAACGCGGCCGAACGAATCAGGGATGGATTTGAAGTCGCCATAATCGGCGCGCCAAATGCCGGAAAATCAACATTGCTGAACAGATTGGCCGGGCGAGATGTTGCCATTGCCTCCGATATTCCGGGAACCACGCGGGATGTTCTGGAGGTTCATATGGAGCTTGAAGGCCTGCCGGTGACCTTGTTGGACACGGCTGGATTGCGTGAAACACAGGATACGGTCGAATCCCTGGGCGTGGAGCGGGCCCGGTCTCGCGCTGCGGCGGCGGATTTGCGGGTATTGCTGGTCGGGCCTGATGAATGCATCTCTGACAAGTCGCTTCTGCAAAGCGGAGATCTGGAGGTATCCAGCAAAGCGGACCTTCAGGCTGGACCTTGCGAATTGCACCTTTCCGCTCATACCGGTCAGGGTATCGACGTTTTGACCAAGCGAATTGCCGACATCTTGAGCAAACGCGCCTCTGGGGCATCCTCGGTGATTCGACTACGGCAGCGAGTGGCGGTAGAACGGGCGTCGGAACTTATCGGAGAAGCTCGTTCCATCCTCGCAAACGGGCGGCGTGAAGATGAAATGGTCGCCGAATCCATACGGCTTGCGAATGCAGAACTGGCATGCGTGGTTGGTCGCGTCGATATTGAGCAGGTGCTTGACGAGGTGTTCTCCAGCTTCTGCCTGGGCAAATAGGGAATGTTTCACGTGAAACACCAGGACTTCGACGTCGCAGTCATTGGCGGTGGTCACGCAGGCGTAGAGGCCGCGCACGCGGCGGCGCGGCTGGGGGCAAAAACCGCATTGATCACCCACTCCATCGCCAGTTTGGGTCAAATGTCCTGTAATCCAGCGATTGGCGGACTGGGAAAAGGACATATCGTTCGAGAAATCGACGCGCTTGGCGGATTGATGGGCAAGTTGGCGGATCGAGCCGGCATCCAGTTCCGCTTGCTCAACCGCAAGAAGGGCCCCGCTGTTCGTGGCCCGAGGGCCCAATGCGACAGAGATCTCTACAAAAGGGCAACCCAAGGCGAAATCTCACAAACTCGAAATCTGCACATCATTCAGAACGAAGCGGTGGATATCTCCATGGAGACTATTGGTCTCAATGCGGTGTTTCTCGCTGATGGAACAAAGCTTTCGAGCAAATCCATCGTTATCGCCACGGGGACTTTTCTTCGGGGTGTCATGCATATCGGAGACAAACAGACCATCGGCGGTCGTACGGGCGACAGGTCTTCGACGCGCCTCGCAGAGCGGTTCGATGACCTCTCGTTGCCGCTGAAACGACTGAAAACCGGTACGCCGCCGAGGTTGGACCGAAAGTCCATAGATTTCACCAAGCTGGATATCCAGACAGGTGATATCCGGCCGACCATGTTTTCCTTTGAGAACGACAGACCGTCGGCGGAACAATTGGTTTGCCACATAACCCATACCAACGCCGAAACGCACCGAATAATCCGGGATAACGTATGTCGATCGGCGATGTTTTCCGGAAACATCTCCGGTGTGGGCCCAAGGTACTGCCCTTCGATTGAGGACAAGGTAGTCCGGTTTTCTGAGAGGGACTCGCACCAGATTTTCCTGGAACCTGAAGGACTTGAAAGCGATCTGGTTTACCCGAACGGCATTTCCACGTCCTTGCCGCTTGAGGTGCAAATCGAATTTGTTCGGACGATATCGGGCCTGGAACATGCGGAAATCGCGCAGCCAGGCTACGCGATCGAATATGATTACGTGGACCCGACAGCGCTTGACCGAACCCTGCAGGTCAAATGCCTGCCGGGCCTGTATCTTGCCGGACAGATCAACGGCACGACGGGGTATGAGGAGGCGGCTGGTCAAGGCCTCGTCGCGGGTCTGAACGCCGGCCTTCGCGCGCTTGGTCGGCCGAAGTTTTTAATGGATCGCGCCGATAGCTACATCGGCGTGATGATTGACGATCTCACGTCCAGGGGCGTGACAGAACCCTACCGCATGTTCACATCTAGGGCCGAGTACAGGCTTTCCCTCAGAATTGATAATGCAGATCAACGATTGACGCCAATCGGCGTGGAGTTGGGATGCGTGACGAAAGATAACGCCAAGGCGTTTCGCAAGAAGCTGTCCAGGCTCCAAAAGGCCATTGCGATCTGCAAATCGTTGACCATTTCTCCGTCTGACAGCAGGATCAATCACTTGAAGCTTGCTAAAGACGGCGAAAAGCGCACTGCTTTCGAACTGCTGTCCTACCCCGATGTTTCCATGAGCGATCTAACGATGATTTGGCCTGAACTGAACATTATTGTCCCTGCAACAGCCGAGCAGGTTTCCATCGAGGCCCTTTACGACAGGAGCATTGAGCGACAGAGAGCAGATGTCGAGAGAATGCGTCGGGATGACCGGGTTTCGTTGGACCAGATTGAGGACTATTCGACGATCGATGGTCTTTCCAACGAGCTCGCCGACAAGTTTTCTCGTTTGCAACCCGAAACCCTCGGGCAGGCCAGTCGAATCGAAGGCGTCACGCCCGCCGCCTTGACCTTGTTGATTGCTCATGTTCGAAAAATCGAAAGGAAATCTGCCTGATGGGCTATGCGAATGCCTTCGGAGCAGCCTTTGGTGTTTCACGTGAAACAATGGTCAGGCTTGAGGCCTACGCGTTCCTTCTTTCCAAATGGAATCCCAGGATCAACCTTGTAGCGAAATCGACAATCGATGACATGTGGTCACGCCATATGGCAGATTCCGCCCAATTGACCTCTCTGGCGCCCAGGACCATCCAGACATGGATCGACCTCGGGTCCGGCGGCGGATTCCCGGGGCTGGTCGTAGCCGCGCTGCTGTCCGAGTCAAATCCACCTGCAAGGGTGACTTTGCTCGAAAGCGATCAACGAAAATGCGTGTTTCTGGAGGCGGCCGCGCGTGCGATGACTATCGACGTGAATGTGTGTTGCGCACGTATCGAAGAGGTCAAGCCTGAAAAGTTCGATGTCATATCGGCCCGCGCCCTGGCGCCTCTGGATAAATTGCTGAGCTATTCCGAAGGTTTTTTCGCCCCCAACACGATCGGCCTGTTTTTGAAGGGGTCGAGGGCCAATAGTGAATTGACCAAGGCCCGCCGTAATTGGCATATTGATGCGAGGCTGCATCCCAGCCAGACCAATGAAGACGGCCATATCATTGAAATTCGGGAGCTTTCGCGTGCCAAACCCGCAGAAATCTGACGATTC
Source organism: Oceanicella sp. (assembly GCF_056449545.1). Classification (NCBI taxonomy): domain Bacteria; kingdom Pseudomonadati; phylum Pseudomonadota; class Alphaproteobacteria; order Rhodobacterales; family Paracoccaceae; genus Oceanicella; species Oceanicella sp. The sequence goes on from NZ_JBWOMN010000020.1 coordinate 31,418, forward strand.
GGGGGTGCGCGCCAGCGTTCTCGCGGTGGCCAACCAAAAGGGCGGCGTCGGCAAGACAACCACCGCCATCAATCTGAGCGCCGCATTGGTGGAAACCGGCCGCAAGGTGCTCATCATCGATCTCGATCCGCAGGGAAACGCCAGCACCGGCCTTGGCATCGGCGCGGATCGGCGTGAACTGACCAGCTATGACTTGCTTATCGGCGACTCCACGCCCCTCGAAGTGATCCAGGAAAGCAGTGTCGACGGCTTGTCCATCATCCCGGCAACGGTGGATCTGAGTTCGGCCGATGTCGAGATGGTCAAGGATCCCCGCCGCACGCGCCGCTTGCGCGACGTGCTTTCCAAGGCGCCGGAGATTCAGGACTTCGACCATGTCATCATCGATTGCCCGCCATCGCTCAACCTGCTCACCATCAACGCCATGGCTGCGGCACGAGGCGTGCTGGTGCCGCTGCAATGCGAATTCTACGCCATGGAGGGTCTTACCCAGCTCCTGACAACGGTTCGCGAGATTCGCCGCGGCCTCAACCCGGGCTTGAGCATCGAAGGCATCGTCCTGACCATGTATGACCGCCGCAACAACCTTTCGCAGCTGGTGGCCGAGGATGTTCGGCGCAATCTCGGCGATGTGGTCTACCGCACCGTGATCCCTCGAAACGTGCGCCTGTCCGAGGCCCCCTCCTACGCGGTGCCGGTCATGGCGTATGATTCCAACTCGACCGGCAGCCTCGCCTATCGCGCTCTCGCCAGGGAACTGCTGGAACGAGACCGCCCGGCCGCCGCCGCATGACAATGATTGACAGGATGAGATAATGGCCAGAAAGACACAGGCGAAAGGGTTGGGCCGCGGCCTGTCCGCGTTGCTCGCCGATAGCGACGAGGCTGCGGAGACGACCGCGTCGCAAGCGGATGCAACCGCCTCCATCGACCTCATCCGCCCCAATCCGGGGCAGCCGCGCAAGGATTTCAATGACAGCGAGCTTGACGAACTCGCCGCCTCCATCCGCGAGAAAGGCATCATCCAGCCGCTGATCGTTCGTCCGGATCCCGGTCGCAAGGCCGGTTGGCAGATCGTCGCCGGCGAACGCCGCTGGCGCGCGGCGCAGCGCGCCCAGCTACACGAAATTCCCATCATCGTCCGGACCCTCACCGATCTTGAGGTTCTGGAACTCGCGATCATCGAAAACATCCAGCGCAGCGACCTCAATCCCGTTGAAGAGGCCTCCGGTTTTTCGCAATTGATGGACAGTTTCGGTCATACCCAGGAAAAGCTTGCCGAAGCCATGGGCAAGAGCCGCAGCTACATTGCTAACTCCTTGAGATTACTAACACTTCCCGACGAAATTCTGACCTATCTTCGCGAAGGTCGTCTCAGCGCCGGCCATGCCCGCGCGCTGATCACCGCGGATGATCCGCTGCGGATGGCCGAAGAGGTCATCGCCCGCGGGCTATCGGTGCGCGCCACCGAGCAGCTCATCAAGGCCGCCAGGACCAGGCCCGCTCCGCCCCGCATGCCCCGCGAAAAAGACGCCGACACCCGCGCGCTGGAAGCGGATCTTTCCGCCGGGCTCGGTTTCAAGGTGGTGATCGATCACAAGGGCGATCGCGGCGGCGAGGTGCGGCTGCGCTATCGTTCGCTCGACGAGCTTGACGGCATCTGTCAGCTGCTGTCGCGCTGACCTCGACGCCGGGTCTCCATGGCGATGCGCATCAGCGTTCGCTCCAGCACCGCGAAAAACGGCGCCGGGCTCGACGAGCGCAGCGCCAGTTCGGTCTCGGTCAGCGCCGCAAGCGCCCGCTCCAGACCCGCGCGCCCCATCTTGCGCACCTGCGTCAGCATCGCCGCGCGCCGGGGGCCGAAGATTGGCGGCCGGGCGCGCTCGATGGCCCGGTCCGGCCCTTCGGGCGCGCAGGTCAGCGCATGCAGCTGGCGAAAATGCCGCGACACCCCGATCGACAGCGTCGTCGGGTTGACGCCCTGTCCAGCAAGCCGGAGCATCGCCTCCGGCAGGCCTTGCACGTCACCGCCGGCCACCGCCGCGATCACCGCGTCAACTTCGCCCTCCAGCGTCAGCGGCGCGCAGGCGGTCACGTCATCGCCGGTAACCGGCCCCCGATCCCCCAGCTTGTAAAGCCCGAGCTTGGCCACCACGCCGCGAAACTCTCCGGGGTCCAGGCCGTTGGCCAGCGCCAGCAAATCCTGCATGGCCGCGCCCTCGGCCTCTGGCGCGCCGGCCGCCTTCAGCATCGCGTCGATCTCGCCCCGGTCCGGCGGCTCGGCGTAGATCGGAATGGCGGCGGTTGCGCGCCCGGCCTCGAACAGCTTGCGCAGGGATGACGATGGCTTCAGCTGCCCGGCGGTCGCCACCAGCACCGCATGGGCCGGGTCCAGCCCGTCAAGCGCCGCCCGGATCGCCGCGGCGCAGCCGTCCCCGGCGCTCTCCAGCAGCACGATCTGGCGCCCGCCGAAAAATCCCATGGCCCGCATGGCGTTCGACAGCGAACCCGGATCCCGTCGCACCCCGGCGCCGTCAAGCCGCGTCAGGTTCATCTCCTCGCCGGCCAACCCGGCCACCAGACGTTCGCGCCCCTGCGCGGTTTCCCCCGGCGCCGGCCCGTACAGCAGAAAACCCTTCATCCCGGGATCAGGGCGCCTGATCGCGCGTTTCGCGTCCCGGACGGATACCTTCACTGCCCGGAGTCCCCGGCCTTTTCCAGCCCGACGGCGATCTGATTGGCGATGCGCTCGCCCAGATCCGCGGCGACCCGCTCCTCCGCGTCACGCTTGGCGGCGCGGGTGGCGTAAAGCGATCCTGTGGCGGAATAGGCTGACATGCTCTCCACATAGCCGCTGATCGGGGGCATGTCGTCGGGTCCGGTCAGCTCGTATCGGCTGTAGCCGCGCAAAACGAATCGGGTGATCGAACTGTCTTCAGTGATCGCCAGCCCGGATTGACGCAGCCGCATGTCGGCCACCAGATGCAGAGGCGCATCGGCCCCGGCGCGCCCCAGCCGCCGTTCCAGAGTCTGGCGCAGATAATAACCGACGCGGTCGGTGGGGGCTTCGATGCTCACCCGCCCCAGCGCCCCGCCCGAGGCCGAGGCCTCGCCATAAATGGGTTTGAAGCCGCAGCCGCTCAGCGTCGCCGCGAATGCTGCACCGCAGCATAAACGCCAGGCGGCGCGGCGCGACACGCCGCCTTCAAACCACGACATTGACGATCCGCCCCGGCACCACGATGATTTTTCGCGGCGAGGCGCCGTTCATGAATTTTCGCACCGTGGCGTCGTCCAGCGCCATGCGTTCGATATCCGCCTTCGCCGCGTCGCGCGCCACCCGGATTTCGGCGCGCCGCTTGCCGTTGACCTGCACCGGCATCATCACCGTGTCCTCCACCAGCAACGCCGGGTCCGCCACCGGCCAGGGATGCCCGGTCAGCAGGTTCGCATGGCCCAGCGCCTCCCAGATCTCCTCGGCGATGTGCGGGGCCATGGGGGCCATCAGCCGGGCGAGGCTTTCCAGCGCCTCGCGCCGGGCGAAATCCATGCCGGGCGCGTCGGATTTCGCCTTGCCGAAGGCGTTGGCCAGTTCGTAGATCCGCGCGATCGCCTTGTTGAAGGCGAAGCCCTCGATATCGGCGGTGGCCTCCCTGATCACGCGATGCGTCACCCGGCGCAGCGCCGTCGCCGCGTCGGACATGCCCTCCGGCGCCGCGCCGCCCACGGGCGAAAGCCCCGGCAGCGCCTCCTCGACCAGCCGCCAGACCCGCTGCAGGAACCGCCAGGCCGCCTCGGCGCCCGCCGCGGTCCATTCAACGTCCCGATCCGGCGGGCTGTCCGACAGGATGAACCACCGCGCCGTATCGGCCCCGAACTGGTCGATGATATCCTCGGGATCGACCACGTTCTTCTTTGATTTCGACATCTTGATCGAGGGCCCGACCTCGACTTTTTCACCTGTCTTGCCAACCACATATCCGCCATCGGCCGGTTCGATCTCATCCGGCGACAGCCAGCGCCCATCCGCGCCGCGATAGGTCTCGTGGCAGACCATGCCTTGGGTGAACAGCGCGGTCAGCGGCTCGACGGCGCTGTCGGGCAGATGCCCGGTCTTGTGCATGGCCCGGGCGAAGAACCGCGCATACAGCAGGTGCAGGATCGCGTGCTCCACGCCGCCGATATACTGGTCCACATTCATCCAGTAGCCCACGGCCTCCGGGTCGGTCGGGGTCGCGGCGCGGGGCGCGGTGAAGCGCGCGTAGTACCAGGAGGAATCGACGAAGGTGTCCATGGTGTCGGTCTCGCGCCGCGCCGCGCCGCCGCATTTCGGGCAGGTCGCGTCGCGCCAGGTCGGGTGCCGGTCCAGCGGGTTGCCGGGTTGCTCGAAGCTCACGCCCTCGGGCAGGCGCACCGGCAGGTTGGCCTTGCTTTCCGGAACCGCCCCGCAGGTCTCGCAATGCAGGATCGGGATCGGGCAGCCCCAATAGCGCTGACGGCTCGCCCCCCAGTCGCGCAGGCGGAAATTCACCTTGCGCTCGCCCATGCCCTCGGCCTCGAACCGGTCCGCGACCGCGGCGATGGCGTCGCGCACGCCCAACCCGTCCAGAAACCGCGAATTGATGATCTTTCCCGCCCCCAGATAGGGCTCGTCCCCGATGGCGAAATCCGCCGGGTCGCAATCCTCGGGGCAGACCACCGGCACCACCGGCAATCCGTATTTACGCGCGAAATCAAGGTCGCGTCGGTCATGGGCCGGACAGCCGAAAATCGCTCCCGTGCCGTAATCCATGAGAATGAAATTGGCCACGTAGACCGGCAGCGTCCACTCGGGATCGAACGGGTGGGCCACCCGCACGCCGGTGTCAAAGCCTTTTTTCTCGGCTTTCTCCATGGCCTCTTCCGAGGTTCCCATGCGCCGGCATTCGGCGTTGAACGCCGCCAGCCCCTCGACTTCGCCCTCCAGCGCCCTGGCCAGCGGATGATCGGCGGCCACGGCGCAGAAACTGGCGCCGAAGATGGTGTCGGGGCGGGTGGTGTAGACCTCGAGCGCCGCGTGGCCCTCCGGCGCGCCCAGGGTCCGAAAGCGAAATTGCAGGCCTTCGGAGCGCCCGATCCAGTTGCGCTGCATCAGCCGCACCTTCTCGGGCCACTTTTCCAACCCGTCCAGCCCGTCCAGCAGATCCTGCGCGTAGTCGGTGATGCGGAAGAACCACTGGGTCAGCTCGCGCCGCTCCACCAGCGCGCCGGACCGCCAGCCGCGTCCGTCCTCCACCTGCTCGTTGGCGAGCACCGTCATGTCCACCGGATCCCAGTTCACCACCGAGGCCTTGCGATAGATCAGCCCGGCGTCGAGGAAATCCAGGAACAGCGCCTGCTGCTGCGCCATGTAATCCGGATCGCAGGTGGCGAATTCGCGATCCCAGTCCAGCGACAGGCCCAGCGGCAGCATCTGCGCCTTCATCGAGGCGATGTTCTCGTAGGTCCAGAGTCCGGGATCGACGCCCCGCTCCATGGCGGCGTTTTCCGCCGGCAGGCCGAAGGCGTCCCAGCCCATGGGGTGCAGCACGTTGAAACCGCAGGACATCTTGTAGCGCGCCACCAGATCGCCCATGGCGTAGTTGCGCACATGCCCCATATGGATGCGCCCCGAGGGATAGGGGAACATCTCGAGCATGTAGTATTTCGGCCGGTCGCGATCGATCTCGGCGCGGAAACAGTTCCGCCGGTCCCAGATCTCGCGCCATTTCGGCTCGACCTCGCGATGATTGTAACGCGCCATGTGCATGCCCTCGGCTAGCGGCCGTCGCGACCGCCCGTACGGCGCCGCCTGTCCGGCGCCGCCACCTCAATACGGGCGCGTGGCGGGGTTTTCAATGCGCAGGGCGCGGATAGGCGGCCGCGCCGGGGACAGGGCGCGATCGGCCCCGGCCGCAGCGCGCGATCGCCGCAACGCCCGGGCGGCAGGCGAAACCGGGGGCCGCCGCCCCCGGGCCGTCACTTGTTCTTGGCCGCCAGCTCCTCGACCTTGATCTGGCGGGCGCGGGTCAGGATCGAATCCTCGATCCGGCGCGGGGTCTCCGGGCTGACCGCCGCCATGACCCAGGCGCCGTCCTCGCCTTTCACCTCGCGAAACACCGCGACCTTCAGCGACTGCGCCGCCAGATCCACGCTGGTCACGTAGGCGGTGACCTTGAAGCGTTCGTCGGGGGCGTTGCCGCTCATGCCCCAGTCGGTGGCGATCACCCCGGAAAACGGATCCGTGGAATTCAGCGGCAGGAAGGCCAGCGTGTCCAGCGCCGCCATCCACAGGTAGCGGTTGACGGCGATGTTGCCGGTGGTGGTCCGTTCTTCGCGCGTGGCGGCGAACAGGTCGCCGATGGTGGATTGCCGCTTGTCGGTGGTCAGGTCCGCGATGGACTTGTCGTAGTTCTCATAGGGCGCCTTGGCCCCTTCGCAGGCCGAAATGGTCAGAACCAGCCCCAGGCACGCTATGGCCCGCATGATAGACGTCACGCCGTATCTCCTCGCGCATGCGCGACCCCAAGCGCGCTTCGGAAAGCATTTAGTGGCCAGCGCCGCGACCTGTAAACCCCCGCCGCGCGCGCGGTCGTCGCGGGCCGGGCCTTCCGCCTGACGGGATGCCGCCCAAAAATCGCCGCATTCGTTGCAGCCGGCGCACAGCCGACCCCGATCGCGGGGCGGTCGCGGGCATGTGAATTGACGGTCACGACCCCGTGTCACGAATGTGTCCGCGACCTGACGGGGGACAAGCCTGGCGACAGGTCAAGGCATCGCAACAACCGCGAGATACATCATGAAACGCATTCTTATCGCTTCGACCGCCCTGGTTGCGGCGACCGTCGGCGCCCAGGCGGCAGAGCCGCTCAAGGTCAGCGTGAACGGCTACATGTACGCCGGCATCGGCTACAATGACGACGGCGTAGCGCGCAAGGATATCGGCGTCGTTCGCGACGGCGAGATCCACTTCAAGGTCAAGGGCTCGTCCGACAACGGCCTGACCTTCGCGGCGCGCATCGAACTCGAGGCCTTCACCTCGGGCGATCAGATCGATGAGAACTACGTCACCGTGTCCGGCGCCTTTGGCGCGGTGCAGATCGGCGCGAACGATTCCGCCATCAACAACATGGCCACCGGCGTCCTTTACGCGCCGGGCGGCAAATACGGCCACTACGACGCCTTCGGCGAATCGGGCTACGACAGCTCGATGAACTTCTTCGGCGATGACATCGGCATCGCCTACACCACGCCGAACTTCAACGGCCTGCAGGCGCAGTTCAGCTACCAGCCGAACGGCTCCTCGGATGGCGGCGGCGACACCAACATCCTGTCGCTCGGCGCCCAGGACGAAATCGCGGCGGCGATCAACTACCGCGGCGAATTCGACGGTTTCGCCGTGCAGATCGCCGGCGGCTACGCGCAGGCCGATTTCGCCGCCGGCGACTTCACCCAGTGGATGGCCGGCGCCCAGGTCGAATACGCCGGATTCATTCTCGGCGGGTTCTGGCAGAACTACGACTTCGACACCCCGGCGGGCGACGCCAATGACTTCGTGGTCAACGGCTCCTACACCACAGGACCGTGGAACATCGGCGTCGGCTATGCGCTGATCGAAGCCGGCGCGGCCACCTACGGCGCCGCCTCGGCGCTGGGCAACACCGGCGACGCCGACAAGCTCGGCGGCTGGGTCACCTACTCGCTGGCCCCGGGCGTCAACGTCACCGGCGCCATCGAGTACTACAATCAGGACGGCGGCACCGACGGCTACGCCGCAGCGCTCTACATGGGCCTGTTCTTCTGATCCCGGCCCGCTCGGGCTGACCGACGCAAGAGAAGACCCGCCCCCAGGCCTGACGATCGCCACGGCGATCCGACGGGGGCGGGTCCGTTGATTTTGTTGCCCCCCCGACACATGCGCGCCGCCCACTTTTCTCAGGCGGAAAATAATCTTGACCCCGCGGGCCCTTTTTAATGAAAGTCCCTCTGACCTTCGGGGGACAAACCCGACGAAGGGCAAGACATCGCAACAACCGCGAGGGACATCATGAAAACCATCCTTATCGCTTCCACCGCGCTCATCGCGGTCGCCTCCGTTGCCCAGGCTTCGGAGCCCCTGTCGCTGAAAGTCACCGGCTACATGTACGCCGGCATCGGGTACGTCGACAACGGCGTGAACCTCGAAGACATCGGGATCATGCGTGACGGCGAAATTCACTTCAAGGTCAAGGGTTCGTCCGACAACGGCCTGACCTTCGCGGCCCGCGTCGAACTCGAGGCCTTCACCTCGGGCGATCAGATCGATGAGAACTACGTCACCGTGTCCGGCTCCTTCGGCACCGTGCTCATCGGCGCGAACGACTACGCCATCAACAACATGGCCACCGGCGTGATCTACGCCCCGGGCGGCAAGATCGGTCACTACGACTCCTTCGCCGAATCCGGCTATGACAGCTCGATGAACATCTTCGGCGATGACATCGGCATCACCTACACCACGCCGAACTTCAACGGCCTGCAGGCGCAGTTCACCTACCAGCCGAACGGCGGCTCGGATGGCGGCGGCGACACCAACACCCTGTCGCTCGGCGCTCAGGACGAACTGTCCGCGGCCCTCAACTACCGCGGCGAATTCGACGGCTTCGCGATCCAGCTCTCGGGCGGCTACGCCCACGCTGACATCGGCACCGGCGACTTCACCCAGTGGATGGCCGGCGCGCGCGGCGAATTCGGCGGCTTCGTGGTCGGCGCCTTCTGGCAGAACTACGACTTCGACACCGCAGCGGGCGACGCGAATGACTTCGTGATCAACGCCGCCTACTCGACCGGTCCCTGGACCATCGGCGCGGGCTATGCCTTCACCGAAGCCGGCGGCGCCAACTACGGCATCTCGGGCGGTCTCGCCGACACCAACAAGTTCGCTGGCTGGGCCACCTACGCCCTGGCCCCGGGCGTCAGCGTCACCGGCGCTGCCGAGTACTACGACCAGGACACCGGCGGCAACGACGGCTTCGCCGCGATGCTCTACATGGGCCTGTCCTTCTGATCTGACGATCAGTCAAACGACTTGCGCAAGAGCAGGCCCTCGGGCCTGCTCTTTTTCGTTGCCGACCCCAACCAATCCCCGGCCAATGTTAACCACCGTTCAGATCGCGCCGATTCATTGACAATCTGTTTCTATTTAGTCGCTTGAATCAGCAAATTTCGGGCTGAACCCGGGCGCCGGTTGCATCGCAGCAACTGAATATTATGCTCGGATCACTGCGTTTCGCAGCCCGTCATCGTCCCGACGGTCATTTCGGAACAACTCTGGAACGAGCAAGCCCATGAAACCGATCATCGCCTCAAGCGCCGCGCTCGCCGCGACACTGCTGCTCTCCTCCACCGCGATCGCCGCCGAACCGCTGAAGCTTTCCGTCAGCGGCTACATGGCCGCCGGATTCGGCTATGTCGAACGCGCTGGAACCAACCAGTCCGACATCGGCGTCCTGCGCGACGGCGAGATCCACTTCGAGGTCAAGGGCTCCTCGGACAACGGCCTGACCTTCGAGGCCCGCGTCGAACTCGAAGTCTTCACAACCCGCGACCAGATCGACGAAAACTGGGTCAGCGTCTCCGGCGATTTCGGCACGCTGATGATCGGCGGCATTGACAGCGCCAAGACCCGCCTGCAGGTCGGCGTGCTCTATCCCAACCCCGACAAGATCGGCTATTACGACGACGATGCGGACCAGGGTCTGACCGGCGGCGTCGATGGCGGCACGGACAGCATCGGCATCCACTACACCACGCCGAATTACGGCGGTTTCCAGGCCGCGTTCTCCTACCAGCCCAGCGCTTCGGACGACGGCGGCGGCGACACCAACATCCTGTCGCTGGGCGCGCAGGACGTGCTGGCGGTGGCCGGCGGCTATCGCGGCTCGTTCAGCGACGTCGACGTGGCTTTCTCCGCCTCGTTCGAATCCACCGATTCCGCCACTGGCAGGTCCGAGACCTGGGGCCTCGGCGCCGAGGCCGGCTATGGCGGTTTCGTCCTCGCCGGGTATTTCGAGGAAAACTACGACGACACCGAGGATTACGTCATCGGCCTTGGCTATCAGTCCGGCCCCTGGACCATCGCCGGCGGCTATTCGCTGACCGATTCGGCCGGGGCGGATGACGTCGACACCTTCTCGGGTTGGGTCTCCTACCAGTTGGCCCCGGGTCTGCGCCTGACCTCGGGCCTGACCTACGCCACCGGCGGCGCCGTCCCGGCGGGCACCCACAACGACGGCGTCATCGGCATGTCCTGGATGACCCTGGACTTCTGATTTCGCCCACCGGGCGTAGTTGCCAGACCAAGGGGGCGGGTCCGCCGGGCCCGCCCCTCGCCATGTCGCGTCGGAGCCCCCCATGTCGCTCGCAGAAATCACCGATCGCGTCCGCAAGGCCGAAGCCCGGGCCAACCGCGCCCCCGGCTCGGTGACCCTGGTCGCGGTCTCCAAGGTGCAGCCGCTGGCCCGGGTCGAATCCGTGCTGGAACAGGGCCACCGCGTCTTCGGCGAGAATCGCGTGCAGGAGGCGGCGGGCAAATGGCCCGATCTGCGCGCCCGCCACCCCGGCGTCACGCTGCACCTGATCGGACCGCTGCAAACCAACAAGCTGCGCCAGGCGCTGGACCTGTTCGACGTGATCGAGACCCTCGACCGCGCGAAACTGGCCCGCAAGCTGGCCGACGAAGCCCAGGCGCGGGGCGCATGCCCCGACCTGTTCATCCAGGTCAACACCGGCGAGGAGCCCCAGAAAGCCGGCGTCCTCCCCGCCGGAACCGATGATTTCATCGGCGCATGCCGCGCCATGGACCTGCCGGTGCGCGGCCTCATGTGCATCCCGCCGGTGGAGGAAGAACCCTCGCTGCATTTCGCGCTGCTGCGCAAGCTCGCCGAACGCAACGACCTCAAGAACCTGTCCATGGGCATGAGCGCCGATTTCGAATCGGCGATCTCGCTGGGCGCCACCCATGTGCGCGTCGGTTCGGCGCTGTTCGGCGCCCGCGATTACGGCTGAGCGATCGCCACCCGGCTCGCCGGCGTCCAGCGCGCCAGAATCCAGCGCAGATCGCGCGGCGCGAAGGCGACGCAACCCTCGGTGGGATGCCGCGGCCCGCGCCAGATATGCAGGAAAATCGCGCTCCCGGCCCCGGGACTGGCCGCGCCCCGGTTGAAATCCATGTCCACGACGATGTCATACAGCCGGTCGGCGCGCGCCATGCGCTCCGCCGAAAACCCGCGCCCCAGCGCCACCGGCGCGTTGTAGGACGGATCGCGCGGATCATCCGACCAGCCCAGACCGGGCCCGACAGGCGCGCAGGGCAGGCGGGTCGCGGGCCGCGCGATCCGGTCCGCCCGCCAATACACCGCGCGCAGCGCGAATCGCCCTGCCGGCGTGGCGCCGTCGCCCTCGCGCTTGACCGCCGCGACGCCGCCGCGCCCGATGGCGCAGGCCATGCGCCGCCCCAGAAACCGCGCCTCCATGGGCGTCACCAGCAGATCGGCGCTCCTCACAGCAGATGGCCGCTCTTCGCCGCCTTGACCGCCAGATACCCGGCGTTGAGCGGGTTTTCCCCCACCGTCAGCGGCACCCGCTCGACCACCTCGATGCCGGATTTCGCCATCATCCCCACTTTGCGCGGGTTGTTGGTGAGCAGCCGCACAGCGCGAAAACCCAGCCGCCGCAGGATCGTCGCGCCGATCTGGAAATCCCGCTCGTCATCCTCGAACCCCAGCCGGTGATTGGCCTCCACCGTGTCAAATCCCTGATCCTGCAAGGAATACGCACGCATCTTGTTGGCCAGCCCGATGCCCCGCCCCTCCTGATTGAGATACAGCAGCACCCCGGCCCCGTCGGCGCCGCCCTCGGCGGCCATGCGCGCCAGCGCCGCGCGCAGCTGCGGGCCGCAATCGCATTTCAGCGACCCGATCACATCGCCTGTGAAACAGGCCGAATGCAGCCGCGCCAGCACCGGCGCATCGCGCGGCGGCGCGCCGATCTCGATGGCGTAGTGTTCTTCGGACCCGTCGCGGGGGCGGAACACATGCACCCGCCCGGCCCGGGACACCGCCAGCGGCACCCGCGCCTGGGACACCGCATCCACTTCCACCGCCGCGTCGATGCGCATCAGCGCCTCGATGTCGAGCGCCGAAAGCCCCTCGGCCCGGGCCAGCGCTTCGCCCGCCGCGCGGCTTTCCAGTTCGGCCACCACCGCCGCGGGCAGCAGATGCGCCTGCTTGGCCAGCCGCACCGCCGCGCGGTGCAGATCCGCCGCGCCCGCGCGCCGGGTGCGAAACGGCCCCTTCATGGGCGCGTCCAGGTCGGTGGCCGGGTCGGCGATCAGCCGCAGCCGCGCCATGTCGTCGCCGGGTCCGGCGACGATGCGCGCGATGTCGCCGTCATAGGCCCGCGCCTTCAGCGTCTCGGCGCGCCGGGCGGTGATCGCCAGATCCGTCGCCGCGCCGCGCCGCCGCAGTTCCGCCAGCCGCGCCGGGCTCAGGGTCTCCGCCGCGCCGGCCAGCGCCGCGCGATCCCCGGCCAGCAGCACCACCGCCGCGCCGATGCGCAGCTCGGCGCGAATGCGCGCGGCGCGCTCCTCGATGCTGAGAGCCAGACTCATCCGCGGTTCCTCATCTTCGCCCGACCCATACCGGAGCCCCCGGCGCTTTGAAACAATCCATGTAGAGCGCTAACACCTCTGTGAAAATGTCTGAAACTTCTTTTGCAAATCCTGCGGCGCCCCCACATCGATCCTCAGACCCGCCCCAACAGCACAGGAGTCCCGCCATGGCCGCCCCGAAGAAAATCCTGCTCGTGGATGATGACGAGGATTTGCGCGGCGCCCTCGCCGATCAACTGGTGCTGACCGAAGACTACGACGTGTTCGAAGGCGACACCGGCGCCGCGGGGCTGGAAAAGGCCAAGGCGACGATCTACGATCTGGTGATCCTCGACGTGGGCCTGCCGGACATGGACGGGCGCGAGGTCTGCCGCCTGATGCGCAAGCAGGGCGTCAAGTCGCCCATCGTCATGCTCACCGGTCACGCCTCGGACGCCGACGCCATCCTCGGGCTTGATTCCGGGGCCAATGACTATGTGACCAAGCCGTTCAAGTTTCCGGTGCTGCTGGCCCGCATCCGCGCGCAGCTGCGCCAGCACGAACAATCCGAGGACGCGGTGTTTTCCATCGGCCCGTATTCCTTCCGCCCGGCGGTGAAGATGCTGCTCGATGAAAACGAAAAGAAGATCCGTCTGACGGAAAAGGAAACCAACATCCTGAAATTCCTTTACCGCGCCAATGATGCGGTGGTGGCGCGCGACGTGCTGCTGCACGAGGTCTGGGGCTACAACGCCGGGGTCACGACCCACACGCTGGAAACCCATATCTACCGCCTGCGCCAGAAAATCGAACCCAACCCCTCCGAAGCCCAGCTGCTGGTCACGGAATCGGGAGGATACCGTCTGGTTGTGTGAGCGCCCTTGCACCCGCCGCATTCGTCACTACCTGAGCGTTAACCCTAGGGAGAGCCCGCCACCGTAGGCGGCGTTCACCGGGTCGTCCCCTCGACCCGGCAGAAATTCTCTTCTGGAGGGCGGCGCCCGGCGATCCCCTCTCGCCGGGCGCTTTTCGCATGTTTCGGGTTGAGCCGCCGGGCCCAGCCGCTACAACGGGACCTCCCGTATCGCCGGAGGCCCCATGCCCATCACCATCTGCACCTGGAACATCAATTCCGTGCGCCTGCGCGAAGGCCTGGTCATGCGATTGCTGGAGCAGGAATCCCCGGACGTGCTCTGCCTGCAGGAACTGAAATCCCCCACCGACAAGGTGCCCCTCGACGGCTTCGCGTCGCTGGGCTACCGCCATGCGGTGACGCGCGGGCAAAAGGGCTATAACGGGGTGATGATCCTGTCGCGCCTGCCCATCGAGGACGCGGGCCAGCGCGACTATTGCCAGAAGGGCGACGCCCGCCACGTGGCCGCGCGCCTGCCCGGCGGCGCGGTGCTGCACAATGTCTATCTGCCCGCCGGCGGCGACGCGCCCGACATCGACGCCAATCCGAAATTCGCCCACAAGCTGGATTTCGTTGACGAGATGGGCGCCGCCTTCGCCGATTCGCGCGATCCGGCGATCCTCGTCGGCGACCTCAACATCGCCCCCGGCGAAGACGATGTCTGGTCCCACAAGCAATTGCTGAAAGTGGTCTCCCACACCCCGATCGAGGTCGAAAAATTCAACGCCGCGCGCCAAGCGGGCGGCTGGACCGATACGGTGCGCGCCCAGATCCCCGACGGAAAGCTTTATTCCTGGTGGTCCTATCGGGCCCGCGACTGGTCGGCGGCGGACAAGGGCCGCCGGCTCGACCATGTCTGGGCCCGGGGCGGGCTTGAAAACGCCGTCGCCTCGGCGCGGATCCTGCGCGCGGCGCGGGGCTGGGAAAAACCCTCGGATCACGCGCCGGTCTTCGTCAGTTTCGATATCTGAGCCATGATCGAACACCGCATCGACGGCGACATCGCCCGCCTCGCCCTGAATCGCCCCGAAAAGCGCAACGCGCTGGAACTGGGCGACATCGCCGATTTCGCCGCCGCGCTCGACGGCCTGCGCGCCCATGCCCCGCGGGCGCTGATCCTCACCGGCGCCGGGTCAAAGACCTTTTGCGCCGGGGTGTCGCTGGGCGATGTGGGCGGGGCGGACACCTGGGCTGAAAACCCGCTCACCGCGCTGTGCGACGCGCTCGAAGGCTTTCCCTGCCCGACCATCGCCGCGCTCAACGGCGGGGTCTTCGGCGGCGGGGCCGAGATCGCGCTCAGCTGCGATTTCCGCATCGGCGTCACCGGCATGCGCTGCTTCATTCCGCCCGCCCGGCTCGGCATCCATTACGAACCGGCGGGCCTGGCCCGGGCCGTCGCCACGCTTGGCGCGCAGGCGACGCGCCGCCTGTTCCTTGCGGTGGACGCCTTCGACGACGAAGCCCTGCGCCGCATCGGCTTCGTCGATGATCTGGTCGCCCCCGACGATCTGGCCGCGGCCGCCGACGCCCTCGCGCGGCGCATCGCCGCGCTCGCGCCCATGGCGGTGCAGGGCATGAAGCGGACCATCAACGAAATCGCCCATGGCCGCCTCGACGCCGAGGCGGCGGCGCGCCGCATCGCCGCCTGCTGGACTTCCGAGGATCTGGCCGAGGGCCTCGCGGCCATGCGCGACAAGCGCGAGCCGGCGTTCAAAGGCCGCTGAGGGGGCCCGTCAGCGGTTCGACTTGTCCTTGCAGATGTCGAGGATCACCCGCTGGGGCAGGAATTTCTCGATGCCGATCTTGATGTTCTGGCGCACTTCGCTCAGCGCCACGGTGGTCACCTGTCCCTGCGCGTCGGTGACGATCCATTGGCGCAGCTCCAGCGGGTTGTCCGAGAATATCAGCGTGATCGAACCCTGATCCGGGTTGCTCGGGTTGATCGCGGTCACCCGCATCTGCCCGGGGCGACGGTCGATCTTTTTCACCGCGCCTTCCTTGCGCAGATCGATGCGATCGCGCAGCAGCAGGTCCAGCGGCGTGTCGCTCAGCGGCGCGGTCTGCTGGGAACAGGTGCGCAGGTCGAACACCACCACCCAGGTGCCGTCCGACACCACCAGCGCCGGGTTGGGCGGGGTGTATTCGAAGCGGATCTTGCCGGGGCGCGAGATGTAGAACCGCCCGTCCGAGGTCTCGCCGTTGGGGGCGATCTGCACGAA
>NZ_JBWOMN010000021.1:0-27161 GCF_056449545.1 Oceanicella sp.
ATCCGGCCCTTACGCCGCCCCCCGCGCGCCCCCCAGCGCCGAGCCCAGCGCCGATCCCCGCGACATCGCAGCGCCGGCGCCCGGTCGCAACGCCCCCCCCGCGCCTCCACGCACAGAGACACCCAACGGAGACCCGACGTCATGACCCTGCGCGCCCGCCCGCCGAGCCTCGCGCCCCCCCGGTTCGCGCCCCGGTTCGCGCCCCGCTTGGCGGTCCTGTTCGCGGTCCTGTTCGCGGCCCTGCCTGCGCCCGCCGACGCCGCCGCGCCGGCGCCGCCATGGGCTGAGCGCGCCAACCCGGCGCCGCTGTCGCAGGCGCAGGCGCGCGCGCTGTCCGACGACGCGCTGATCGCGCGCGGCGCGGCGTTGTTTTCCGCCCGCTTCACCGGCGCCGACGGCGCCGGGCGGCCCATGGCCACCCAGTCGATCGTGCCCCGGCGGCGCACCCGCCCGGCCCCGGCGGCGCGCCAGCGGCTGGCCGGCCCCGAAGCCAGCGCCTGCGCCGCCTGCCACAACGCGCCCATGGCCGGCGGGGCGGGGGATTTCGTCGCCAACGCCTTTGTTTCCGACGGCGTCAACAGCGCCGATTTCGACACGCTGGACCCGCAATTTTCGCTGGAGCGCAACACCAACCACCTGTTCGGCGCCGGGCTGCTGGAGCTGCTGGCCCGCGAGATGACGGCCGACTTGCAGGCCGCGCGCGACGCGGCGCTGGCGGCGGCGCGCGCATCGGGCGCGCCGGTGCGCGCGACGCTCGCGACCAAGGGCGTGGAATTCGGGGCCCTGACGGCCCGTCCCGACGGGCTGCTGGATCTCGACGCGGTCGCGGGCGTGGATCCGGACCTCGTGATCCGCCCCTTCGGGCGCAAGGGGGTGTTCGTTTCGCTGCGCCAGTTCACGGTGAACGCGCTCAACGACCATCACGGCATGCAAGCCGGGGAACGCTTCGGCCTGCGCTGGACCGGGCTGGCGGATTTCGACGGCGACGGCGTCGTGGTCGAGATGCCGCCGGGGGACGTTTCGGCGCTGGTGGCCTGGCAGGCGAGCCTGCCGCCGCCCCGGCGCCGCACGCCCGAAAACCCCGCCTGGGCCGCGGCCGCCGAAGCCGGGGCGCGGCGCTTTGCGGCCTTCGGCTGCGCCGACTGCCACCGTCCGGCGCTGCCGCTGGACAGCCTGCGATTCGACGATCCCGGGCCCTACGACGCCGCCGGGACGCTGCGCGCCGGGGAAATCCCGGGCCGGGCGCTGGACCTTGGCCTGCGCGACTGGGCCGCAACGCTGCCGCGCGACGCCGAAGGCCGGGTTCTCGTGCCGCTGTTCGGCGATCTGAAGCGCCACCGGATCGCCGATTCCCGCAACGCGCATTTCGCCAATGAACTGCTGGGCCAGCGTTTCGTCGCCCGCGACGTGTTCCAGACCACCGAACTGTGGGGCGCGGCGGACACCTCGCCCTACGGACATCGCGGCGATCTGGACACGCTCGACGCCGCGATCCGCGCGCATGGCGGCGAGGCCCGGGCCGCCAGCGAGGCCTATGTCTCGGCGCCCGACCTGGCCCGGTCGCAGATCATCGCCTTCCTGCGCAGCCTGGAGGCCCCCCGATGACGCTTTCATGGCTTGGATGGGCCGCGCTGGCGCTGCCGATCGCCGCGCAGGCGCAGGCGCAGGCGCAGCAGCTCGCCGACGCGCCGCTGATGGTCGAGGAGGCCGCGGCGGCCGGCATAGACCATGTCTATGACGGCCCGTGGGAGCATTTCGTCGGCGGCGGCGCCGCGGCCTTCGACTGCAACGGCGACCGCAAGCCGGATCTGGCGCTGGCGGGGGGGACCAACCCGGCGCGGCTGTTCGTCAACCGCAGCGCCCCGGGCGGCGCGCTGCGGTTTTCGCAAAAGCCGCTGCTGGCGGCGGGCGAAATCACCGGGGTCACCGGCGCCTATCCCATCGACATCGACAATGACGGGGTCCGCGATCTGGTGCTGCTGCGCGTCGGCGCCGACCTGATCCTGCGCGGCGGGCCCGACTGCACCTTCGCCAGGGCCAACCGCGCCTGGGGGTTCGGCGCCCTGCCCGACTGGCGACGCGCCTGGTCCACCGCCTTCGCCGCCATGTGGGAACCGGGCGCGACCTTCCCGACCCTGGCCTTCGGGCGCTACGTGGATCGCACCGCGCCGGGGTCGCCCTGGGGGACCTGCGACGACAACCTGCTGGCGCGCCCCCAGCCCGCCCCCCAGCGCGACCCGAAACCCGATTATTCCGCGCCGCTGGCGCTGCGCCCCGGCCATTGCGCGCTGTCCATGCTGTTCACCGACTGGGACAATTCCGGGCGCTCGGCGCTGCGCATCGCCAATGACCGGCAATATCACCTGAACGGGCAGGAACAGCTGTGGCGCATCGAGCCCGGGCGCCCCCCCCGGGCGTATCGCGCCGCCGAGGGCTGGCGGCGGCTGGCCATCTGGGGCATGGGCATCGCCGAGGCCGATCTCGACGCCGACGGGCGCCCGGAATACGCGCTGACCTCCATGGGCGACACCAAGCTGCAAACGCTCGACCCCGAGGCGAACGGCGACGAGGACCAGCCCGCCTATGTCGACATCGCCGGGCGGCTCGGGGCCACCGCGCACAGGCCCTATGCGGGCGAGGACAGGCGGCCCTCCACCGGCTGGCACGCCGAATTCGCCGATTTCAACAATGACGGGCTGCTGGATCTGTTCATCGCCAAGGGCAATGTGGAGTCGATGCCGGATTTCGCCGCCTACGACCCCGACAACCTGCTGCTGGGGCAGTGGGCGGGCGGTTTCGCCGAGGCCGGGACCGAGGCGGGGATCGCATTGGCGCGGCGCGGGCGCGGCGCGGCGGTGGCGGATTTCAACCTTGACGGGGCGCTGGACCTGCTGGTGATCAACCGCGCCGGGCCGGCGAGCCTGTTTCGCAATCTTGGCGCGGCGACGGGCGACGGGGGCGCGGGCGACGGGGGCGCGGGCGACGGGGGCGCGCGCCCGCCCGGCAACTGGCTGGAGATCGAATTGCGTCAGAAAGGCCCCAATCGCGACGCCATCGGCGCGCGGCTGTCGATCCGCGCCGGCGGGCGCAGCATGGAGCGGCGGGTGAGCGTCGGCGGCGGCCATGCCTCGGGGCGGGTCGGCTGGGTGCATGTGGGGCTCGGCGTGGCGGACCGCGCCGAGATCCGGGTGCGCTGGCCCGACGGCGAGTGGAGCCATGCCTATCGGGCCTTCGCCAACAATTTTCTGGTGATCGAGCGCGGGCGGCCCGAGGCGCGGTTCTGGATGCCGCGCTGAACGGCGCGGCGCAGGCGCGCGCCGCCTGATTTCGCCCCGGGGGGGCGCCCGCGCCGGTTCAAGCCAGGCGGTCGCGCCGCGCCCGGCCTTGCTGGCCAAACGCCGCCGCGCCGCCAGCCAGACCAGGCCGATGCTTCTCCCCCGACAAGAAAGGCTATTTGGGGAAGAGGAATGTGAAGGCGACCCGGGCGCCGAGGCCTTCGGGGCCGCCTTCGGGGGCGTCCAGCCAGTAGCGCAGGCCGGCCTGCACGCTGAGCTTCTGGCCGTTGACGTCGAGCAGCTTGGAGACCATGGCGTTGACCGGGATCGACCACTGGTCGCGCCGCCAGTCATAGGTGCTTTCGCTGTTGAGCGAGAAGGTCCAGGCGTCGGGCGTGGTGTAGGAGATGAAGGGCTGGATGAAGGAGGCGTTGACCTCGCCGCGGCTGTCATCCCCGGCGAAGGACCAGATATGGTTGGCCAGCGCGCCGTAGGTCCACGGCCCGTTCTGGATCAGCCCCACCGCCGTCGGCCCGGCGCCCCATTTTTCGCCGCCCAGCTGGCTGTCGGTGGCAGTGGGCAGCAGGAACGCCCCGCCGACGCCCCAGGTCAGCCCGCCCGCGGTCGCCGCCTTGGGCGACAGCCACATGCTCTGCACCACATCGCCGAAGCCGAATTTCTCGCTGCCCGCGACCACGTCGTTGTTCCAGACCACGGGCACGATGGTGCGCGAGATCAGGTTCCAGTCCTCGCTGAGCGAAATCGGGATCACCGGCTGGAAATTGGTGACCAGCTTGCGGCCGTCCTGCGGCCCGTAGCCGTGATCCAGATTGACCTGCACCGGGACGCTGATCATGTCGGCAAGGGGGTTGCTGAGCTTCTTGGCCAGCGCCTCGGCCTCCTCCTGCGCAACAGCGGCGGGGGCGGCGGCGAGGGCGGCGGCGAGGGCGGCGGCCCCCGCGAAAATAGCCGTGATGGGTCGCATGGTGAGTGTCCTTGTTGTTGCTGTTGGGCGTTCGCTTCGGGGCGGGCGCGGCGGCTCAGTCCGGCAGCGCCGCGATCAGCAGCAGCGCCTGCATGCCCTTGCCGGGCCGGGCGCCGGGAAAGGCGCGGCGAAAGGCGTCGAGCACCTCGCCCTTGCGATACATGCGGCTCAGCGCCTGGTCCACCGCGCGCCGAAAAGCGGTGTCGCCAAGCGGCAGGGCCAGCGCGTGGGGCTCCACGGTCAGCAGATTGCGCCCGATGCGCAGGTCGGCGCGGTCGGGGGATTCGGCCAGCAGCGCGTAAAGTATCGACTGGTCGCCGAAATAGGCGTCCACATCGCCCGCCGCCAGCGCCGCCACCCCGGCGCCATGGGTCGCGAAGGTCGCCACCTCGGCCTTCATGCCGGCGCTCGCCAGCGTGGCGCGCAGCCCGGTTTCGGTGGTGGTGGCGGCAAGCACGCCGATGCGCTTGCCTTCCAGCGCGGCGAACTCCGTCGCGCCGCCGGCGCGCAACAGCAGGCTGGCGCCGTCGACGAAGGTGGGGATGGAGAAATCGACGATCTCGCGCCGGGATATGGTCACCGTGGCGGCGCCGCAAAGGATGTCGGCCTTGCCCGAGACGATGGCGTCGAACCGGTCGGCGGCGTTGACCTCCACATAGGTGTAACTGACGCCGTCCATGCCCTCGGCCTTGGCGATCTCGCGGGCGACGGTCTGGCACAGGCTCACGGAATAGCCCTGCGGCGCCCCGCCCTGCATGTAGGACAGCGGCCTGGCGTCGGCGCGCACGGCGATGCGCACTTCGCCGGTCGCCTTCATGCGATCGAGCACGCCGGCGGCGGCGGGGAGCGTGAGCAGCGCCGCGCCGAGCGCGGCGGCGACGAAGGCGGACAGGGGTCTGGTCATGAATGGGATCCTTGTGATTGGTCGGGCGGGCGTGGCGTCATTCGGCGTCGGGCTGCATGTCCGGGGCGGCGTCGGCGATTTCGGGCACCGCGGCGCAGGCCGCGTGGATGCGCCGGATCACCGGATAGGGCGCCATGTCCACGTCGAAGCGGGCGTTGTTGAGCACCTGCGCATACAGGCACAGATCCGCCATGCCCGGCGCGTCGCCATGGCAGAACCGCCCGGTGCGCGGATCCCCCGCCAGCATGCGTTCCAGCGGCGCGAAGGTCCTGGCCACCCAATGGCGAAACCACGCCGCGACGCCTGCGTCATCGGCGCCGAAGCGGGCGCGGAGGTCGTTGAGCACCCGCAGATTGTTGAGCGGATGCACCTCGCAGGCGATGGCCTGGCTGAGCGCGCGGATGCGGGCGCGGTCCAGCGCCGCGCGCGGCAGCAGCGGCGGCGCGGGGTGGGTCTCGTCAAGATATTCGATGATCGCCAGCGACTGGGTGAGCACCGCGAAGCTTTCGCCGCCGTCATCGCCTTCCTCGCCGCCGCGCAGTTCCAGCGCCGGCAGCAGCCCCTGGGGATTGAGGCGCAGGAACCCCTCGGCGCGCTGGTCGCCCCTGCGCAGGTGCTGGGCGACGTATTCCGCCTTCAGCCCCTTCAGATTGAGCGCCGCGCGCAGGCGGGTGGAGGTGGAGGAGCGAAAGTAACTGTGCAGGATCAGGCGCGGCATCGGGGGCTCCCGGTGTTCTGGAGGGGGTCGGACGGGGATTTTCGCAGGGCGCGCGTTCGGGGGGTGTTCTGGAGGGGGGGGGGTGTTCGGGGGGGGGTTCGGAGGCGCGGATTGACGAGGGCGGAGGTTCAGCGGTAGGGCGCGAGCGCCGTGGCCACGGTCTCCATGGACATGGCGGCCTCGGCCATCTTCCTTGAAGCCGGGCGGCAGACGCTTTCCTTGACCACGTAGCCGCGGGCGCATTTCACCGCCGCCATCAGGTCGCGCTTCTGGCGCGCCACGTCGGACTTGTAGCGCTCGAACCTGCCGCTGGCCTGCGTGCCGTTCACCACCTTCGATATGCTCTGACAACTCACCCCCTGCCCGCGAAGCGCCTCGGCCAGCCCCTTGGGGCGCTGCGAGGCGTCGCACAGCTTCCACAGGATGTCCGCATGCACCAGCGGGAACAGCCGGATCATGGTGCGGTAGCGCGCGCCGATGGCCGAAAACCCGCGCGCCACCCCGTCCGGGGGCCAGTATTCGTAGCTGACCAGAAACACATCCGGATCCAGCACCCCATCGGCGCGCGCCGGCGGGTTCTGGAAGCCCGGCGGCAGTTCGGGCGCCTTCACCCCGTCGCGCAGGAATCCCAGCGTGCGGGCCTGGGACGGGATCGCCTTGCCGTCCGGGCCGATGGGCAGCACCAGCATTTCCGCGCCCAGCGGCTTGGAGGTCAGTCGGATGAAGATCGGGCGGGTGTCGAACGGCAGCACCGCCTCCAGCCCGCCGGCGACCCAGTGGCCGGTGATCTCGGCCTCCTTGCCGTTGGAATCAAAGAACGTGCCGGCGGGTTTCCGGCCCACGTCGCGAATCACCAGGCGCATGCCCCTGGCCTCGCCCAGCCCGTAGAACCCGCCCTTCAGCGCCGCGTCGCGGGGGCCGTCATCGGCGGCCCGCGCCACGGGGGGGGTCGCCGCGCCCAGCGCCAGAAGAACCGCGCCGCTCAGCAGCGCGATGCGCGCGATCGCCCGGCGCGCGACGCGAAAAACCTGTGTCATTCTGATCCTCTCTGGCCTAGGGCTGTCTGGGGCCTGCGCAGTCTACACTCGATTTTAATCGTGCAGGAGGTCAAAACAGTGGCGCCGACGACGAAATCGGAATGGGCGGACCGAAGATGGACTGGGACAAGCTGCGCGTCTTTCACACCGTCGCCGACGTGGGCAGCCTCACCCATGCGGGCGAGGCCCTGCACCTGAGCCAATCCGCCGTCAGCCGCCAGATCCGCGGGCTGGAGGAATCCGTGGGCGCCACCCTGTTCCACCGTCACGCGCGCGGGCTGCTGCTGACCGAACAGGGCGAATTGCTGTTCCACGCCACCCGCGAGATGGCGCGCAATCTGGAAACCGCCACCGCGCGCATCAAGGACACCAAGGACGACGTCTATGGCGAACTGCGCATCACCACCACCATCGGTTTCGGCGCCATGTGGCTGGCGCCGCGGCTGGAGCAGCTGTTCGAGGAATACCCCGATCTCAACATCGACCTCAACCTGACCGAGAGCGTGCTCAACCTGCCCATGCGCGAGGCCGACGTGGCGATCCGCATGAAGGAACCGAGCCAGGCCGACCTGATCCGCCGCCGCCTGATGCATGTTCACATGCGCTTTTACGCCTCCAGAGACTATATCGAACGCCACGGCCTGCCGGAACGCGCCGAGGATCTGCGCCATCACCGCATCGTCGGCTACAGCCCCGGCGTGCCGCAAGTGTCCGCGGGCGCGGCGTGGCTGGCGCCCTTCCTGGCCGCGGACCACCGCGCGCACATGACGGTGAACAACTATTTCGGTCTGCTGAACGCGGCGCTGAACGGGCTCGGGGTCTGCGCGCTGCCCGATTACGTGACCCGCGACCAGGACACGCTGGTCAACGTGATCCCCGAATTGCACAGCGCGCCGATCACCACCTATTTCGTCTATCCCACGGAACTTCGCCGGTCGAAACGGGTGGCGGTGTTCCGCGATTTCGTGCTGCGCGGGCTGGAAAAGGACGGGCTGCTGGCCAGCTGATCCGTGGAATCTTCCGCTATGCAACTGTTGCATTTCCGCTATGCATAAGGGCCTGCGACCAATGTTGCACTTGCACAATCGATAAGGCGGCCATATATCTCGTGGTGTCAGAGCGGCGGTGAAAGCCACCGCGACGACAACCTCCCTGTTGGACTTGGCCGAGCCTCTGGGCTCGGCTCTTTTTTTGTCCGGGCCACACGTGCGCCGTTAAGGCGTATTTCTCAATACAATCATAGGGTGAGCCGCAATTCCCGCCGGCACGGCCGAGGGAATCGTGGATCGCGGGCGCGCGCGGCGGCGGATCAGAAATACAGCTCGCGGCCCTTTTCCGGGCGATTCGCATACAGATGCGCCACCTCGGCGCCATAGCCGTTGAACAGCAGGGTCGGCGCCTTGTCGCCGGTCCCGATCAGCCGCTCGGTGGCCTGCGACCAGCGGGTGTGGGGCACATCCGGGTTCACATTGGCCCAGAACCCGTATTCGTTGGCCTGCAGGTTTTCCCAGAACGACACCGGGCGCTTGTCGGTGAAGGTGATGCGGCGCACCGACTTGATCGACTTGAAGCCGAATTTCCACGGCAGATGCAGGCGCATGGGCGCGCCGAACTGCTTGGGCAGCACCTTGCCGTAGGCGCCCACCACCATCAGCGGCAGCGGGTTCAGGGCCTCCTGCACCGTCAGGCCCTCCACATAGGGCCAGGGCAGCCAGGATTGACGCTGGCCGGGCATGACCTCCGGGTCGAGGAGGGTTTCGAACCGCACATAGACCGCATCCGAAGTCGGCTGCGCCAGCTTCACCAGATCGGCGAGCGGGAAGCCGATCCAGGGCACCACCATGGACCAGGCCTCGACGCAGCGGTGACGATAGACCCGTTCCTGCACCGGCATCTTCGCCAGCAGGTCCTCGAGCCCGATATCGAATGGCTTGTCCACCATGCCGTCGATCGAGATGGTCCAGGGGTCGGTCCTCAGCGCCTGCGCCTTTTCCTGAATGCGCTTGTGGGAGCCGAATTCGTAGAAATTGTTGTAACTGGCGTTGATCGCCTCGGGCGTCACCGCGCGCCCGGCGTCGGCGTAGTCGGGATCGAGCGGCGGCTTGGGCAGGAACGCCTTTTCCGCCGCCACCGCCTCGGCCTGTTCGCCGGGCAGCCCATAGGCCAGCGCGGCGCCGCCGCCGATGGCGATCCCCATGCCGGCAAGCACCTTGCGCCGGTTCCAGAACGCCGCTTCAGGGGTCGCGTCGCGTTCGGGCAGCATCCAGCTTGGGCGGCGAAAGAAATGCATGTGTCGTCTCCCGCAAAGGTTCGGTCATGATATTGGTTGCTCGGAGACACAAATACGCGCCGCCCGCGCGCAGGTCCAATCACGAGCCGGCGAGACTTCGCAACATTTGACTGCCGGACGCTGTGAAATCCGCGTCCCGCTCAGCGCGCGAAACCCGCCGCGTCAAACCCCTGCAGATGCAGCAGCGCCGTCAGGTCGGAATGGCGCAGCGTCGCGTCGGCGCCGCGTTCCAGCGCCGGCTTGGCGCGGTAGGCGACCCCAAGCCCCGCCGCCGCCACCATGGCCAGATCATTGGCCCCGTCGCCCACCGCGATGGCGTCTTCGGGGGTGATGCCGCGCGCGGCGCAGATTTCGCGCAGCGCCTCCAGCTTGGCCGCGCGCCCGAGGATCGGCTCCGCCACCGCGCCGCTCAGCGCGCCGTTCTCGAAGATCAGCGCGTTGGCGCGGTTGATCGCGAAGCCGGCCTCGGCCGCCACCCTGGCGGTGAAACAGGTGAAGCCGCCCGAGACCAGCGCCGTCATCGCCCCGGCGGCGTTCATGGTGGCGACCAGCGTCCGGGCCCCGGGGTTGAGCCGGATGCGATCGGCGTGCACCTGCGCCAGCGCGGAACGGGGCAGCCCGCGCAGCAGCGCCACGCGTTGACGCAGCGAGGTCTCGAAATCCAGCTCCCCCTGCATGGCCCGTTCGGTGATCGCGGCGACCTCGGCGCCGATGCCGGCGAAATCCGCCAGTTCGTCGATGCATTCCACCGGGATCATGGTCGAATCCATGTCCGCGATCAGCAGTTTCTTCCGCCGGTTGGCCAGCGGCGTCAGGTTGGCGTCGATGGGCGCGTCGCCCAGCGCCGCGCGCGCCGGTTCAAGGGCGCCGGGGCGGGCCGGGATCTCGACCCCCCCGGGGCCGAGACGGCGCGCCGCCCCGCCGATCGCCCCGACCACCCGCGCAACCGCGTCATCGGGCACGCCGGACGCGGCGGTCAGCACCAGCGCGTAAGAAGCCTCGGACATGTCCTGTCCCCCGCAATGCGCGCGCCAGCCCCGCGCCACCCCCGTTTCAGCCCCGTTTCAGCCCAGCGAGGAGCCGTTGGCGGCGGCGGCCTCGCGGCCCTCGTTCTCCAGCTCCTCGGCCAGCAGGAACGCCAGCTCCAGCGCCTGCGCCGCGTTCAGGCGCGGATCGCAGGCGGTGTGATAGCGGCTCGACAGGTCGGCGTCGGTGACCTCGCGCAGGCCGCCGGTGCATTCGGTCACGTCCTGTCCGGTCATCTCGAAATGCACGCCGCCGGCATGGGTGCCCTCGGCCTTGTGGATGGCGAAGAATTCCTTCACCTCCTGCAGCACCCGGTTGAAGGGGCGGGTCTTGTAGCCCGAGTCCGACTTGATGGTGTTGCCGTGCATGGGATCGCAGGACCAGACCACCTTGCGCCCGGCGGCCTCCACCGCGCGGATCAGCCCGGGCAGGTGATCGCCGACCTTGCCGGCGCCGAAGCGCGCGATCAGGGTCAGGCGCCCGGCTTCGTTGGCGGGATTGAGGATTTCGGTCAGGCGCACCAGTTCGTCCGCATCGAGGCTCGGCCCGCATTTCATGCCGATGGGGTTGATGACGCCGCGGCAGAATTCCACATGCGCGCCGTCGGGCTGGCGGGTGCGGTCGCCGATCCAGATCATGTGCCCCGATCCCGCCACCTGCTGGCCGGTGATGGAATCGGTGCGGGTCAGCGCCTGTTCATAGGGCAGCAGCAGCGCCTCGTGCGAGGTGTAGACGTCGACCCGCTTCATCTTTTCCGAATTGTCCGGGTTCACCCCGGCGGCGTCCATGAAGTCCAGCGCCCCGGATATGCGTTCGGCCATGCGATAATAACGCTCCGATCCGGGGGTCCCCTGGGCAAAGCCCAGATTCCACGCCTGCACCCGGTGGATGTCGGCGAAGCCGCCCTGGCTGAAGGCGCGCAGCAGGTTCAGCGTCGAGGCCGATTGCAGGTAGGCCTGCAGCATGCGTTCGGGATCGGGGATGCGCGACGCGGCGGTGAAGGGCAGTTCGTTGATGATGTCGCCGCGGTAGGAGGGCAGATCCACCCCGTCGACGCGCTCCATGTCCGAGGAACGCGGCTTGGCGAACTGCCCGGCCATGCGCGCCACCTTCACCACCGGGCGCTTGGCCCCGAAGGTCAGCACCACCGCCATCTGCAGCAGCACCCGGAAGGTGTCGCGGATGTTGTCGGCGGAAAATTCGGCGAAGCTTTCCGCGCAATCCCCGCCCTGGAGCAGAAACGCCCGGCCCTCCGCCACCTCGCCCAGCTGCGCCCTGAGCGCCCGCGCCTCGCCGGCGAAAACCAGCGGCGGATAGCCGGCGAGCTTGCCCTCGACGGCGGCCAGCGCGGCCTCGTCGGGATAGGTGGGCATCTGCAGGCCAGTGTGAGCGCGCCAGCTGTCTTTCGTCCACGGCTCGGACATCTCGGATCTCCTTCGCAATCCGCGTTTCGGTCGGCCCGCTATACAGGAGCCGGCGGGCAGTGGCCAGCAAGGCGCGTGGGCGGTCGCGCGGGGGTTGTTCGCCCCCCGGGGCCAGCGGCGGGGAGGGGCGGACGGGCGAACCGCAGGGCCGTTGATCGCCCCCCGGTCCGGTTTCGGAATCCTCCATGTCGCAGACAGGACATGGTTAGGGGCAAAAACGCCTTGACCGGTCAAAAGCGCCGACGCAAGTCTCGGTCTGCAGGAAACACGCCTGAGCCCGAGACAACAAGGTGAACGCTGATGACCCAGGCGGCGCAGGATCCTCCCCATGCATTCGTGTTCGTGCTGCTCGACCAGTTTTCGCTGCTGGCCTTCGCCGCGGCGGTGGAGCCCCTGCGCGTGGCCAACCGCATGACCGAGAAAACCCTCTACACCTGGCGCACCCTGTCCGAGACCGGCGCGCCGGTGGAGGCCTCCTGCGGGCTGCCCATCATCCCCGACGCGGCGCTGGAGGAATGCCCCCGCGGGGCCACCGCGCTGCTGTGCGGGGGCATCGACGTGCACCGGACCACGGTGCGCACGCTGCTCAACTGGCTGCGGCGCGAAAGCCGGCGCGGGGTGGCGCTGGGCAGCGTCTGCACCGGCAGCTTCGTGCTGGCGCGCGCCGGGCTGCTGGACGGGCGGCGCGCCACCATCCACTGGGAAAACCGCGAGGGCTTCGCCGAGGAATTCCCCGACGTGGATCTGGTCAACCACATCTTCGTCATCGACAACGACCGCATGACCGCCGCCGGGGGCGCGTCCTCGGCCGACATGATGCTGCGCATCATCGCCGACGAGCACGGCGCCGACCTGGCCGGGCTGGTGGCCGATCAGCTGGTGTATTCCAACCTGCGCAACGACAAGGACGGGCAGCGCCTGTCGGTGCCGGCGCGCATCGGCGTGCGCCACCCCAAGCTGTCGCAGGTCATCAACATGATGCACGAGAACATCGAGGAGCCGATTTCCGCCGCCGCGCTGGCCTCGCGCGTGGGCATGTCGACGCGCCAGCTCGAACGCCTGTTCCGCCGCTATCTCGACCGCTCGCCCAAGCGCTACTATCTGGAACTGCGGCTGGAAAAGGCCCGCCGGCTGCTGCTGCAGACCGACATGTCGGTGATCAACGTGGCGCTGGCCTGCGGCTTCACCTCGCCGTCGCATTTTTCCAAATGCTATCGCGGGCATTACAACCGCACCCCCTATCGCGAACGCGGCGTGGCGGCGGCCGCGCAGCAGCAGCGCTAGGCGCGCCGCGGCGATCGGGATCGCGAAGGAGGATGGTCGGGGCGCCCAGATTCGAACTGGGGGCCTTCGGTTCCCAAAACCGACGCGCTACCAGGCTGCGCTACGCCCCGATGGCCGCGCATTACACAATCCCGGCGCCGGGCGCCAGCCCGGATCGGGATGCGGCGAAGGCCGCGCGCGGCTCAGTCGCAGGGCCAGACCGGATCGGGCCCGAAGGCCGGGTGGCGCGCCTCGCTCCCTTCGGCGATGCCGAAGGTCGCGGCCAGCCCGCCATTGATCTCCAGCACCGCGCGCACCACGGCGCCCGAACGCAGGATCCGCTCCGAATAGGGTTCGGCCATGGCGATGACGTTGCGCACCGCGCCGCGCGCGTCGATGAACACCAGGTCCAGCGGCAACGGCGTGTTCTTCATCCAGAACCCCACCTCGCGCGGGGGGTCGAAGATGAACAGCATCCCCTGCCCCTGCGCCAGATCGGTGCGATACATCAGCCCGCGTTCGCGGGTTTCGGGCGTGTCGGCGATTTCGATGCTGAACCGGCTCATGCCTTTCGGGCCGCGCAGATCGATGATCCGCTCGGCGCAGGCGGCGGCGGCGACCCCGGCGCCCGCCGCCCAGATCGCTGCCGCGACCAGCAGGCGCCTCATGCCTTGACGACGTCTTCCCAACGGCAGAGTTCGCCCGCCATTGCGCCGCGCGGCCCGGTGACGAGCCGCACGCACAGCGCCTCCCCCGGCAGCAGATCCTGAAAGCCGTAGCGGCGCAGGGTCTCCATATGCACGAAGATGTCATCCGAGCTTCCGAACACGTTCAGGAAGCCGAAGCCCTTCTGCTTGTTGAACCATTTGACGCGAGCGGGCAGGAATTCACCTTCCGGCTCGGCGCCCAGCGCGATTTCCGTCGGTCGGACCGCCTCGGGTTCGGGCGCGGGCTGCGCGGTGATGCTGACGATTTCGGTCGCCTGCAGGCCGCGTTCCCCCCGGATCACGGTCAGCGAGATGGCCGCGCCCTCGTCGAGCGTCGACAGACCGGACGCACGAACGCAGGCCGCGTGCACCATCACGTCCGGACCGCCCTCGGCCGGAATGACGAAGCCGTAACCCTTGTCGGCGTCGTACCACTTGACTCGTCCCGAAACCAGACGAGAAACCTTGACAACTTCCCCAGTCAAACTGACCCCCAGTCTTACTGATTAAAAAAACATACGTAGACCCGCCATGCATACGACATTTTGATGAAGGCTAGCAAGGAATTGCGGCAGATCAAATTTTCGCTACGGATTGCAGGCCCTATCGTCTATCCATCCTGTTGACGCAAGGTTTAGGTGAACGCGATGACGTTGAAAATTAACGCGCCGCTTGCGATTTTCGCGCTAGCGGCTTGCACGTCAACGAATAATTCACCAACCGTTGCGCTCGAAGATGAACCCCTGCTGCATGTTCGGCGGCCGCCGGCGCTGATCGCCGCCGCCCCGGCGGATATCCCTGTGGTTGAATTCGCCGCAGTCAGGCTGGCGGCGGCGACGCGTGACGGATCGCGCGATTCACGACGATTGAGCCCCAGGGCCGCGCCCTTGCTGCACGGATCGCCCGAGGGCAGGCGATTCCTTTCGCTGCCCGGCGAATCACGCGCGCTGGCGATCGGCGCCCCGCCGCGGCTGTGCCCGGCCCGCGCCGCGGCCTCGGGGCTCGATCCGGCGCGCGAATCAAATGGCGAATCAGGCATTGGGCCAGACGCAACCGATACGCGCCGCGAATCACCCGGTTCGCCCCCCCCGGCGACCGGCGCCGCCGCCCCAAGCGCCGCCAATGCGGCGCTCAGCACCTGCTTCGCGCAGCTCGCCGCCGCCAGGGCGCCGCGCGACTGCGGCTGCGAACTGATCGCGGTCAACCGCGCGCTGATCGCCCCGGGCGAGGCCTATGACTACGCGCCGGGGGTTTCCGCGCGGATCGTGTCGCGGGCCCTGAAGCTGGATCTGCTGCTGGTGGCGGCCGAGGCGGCCGCGGGCCCCGGGCGCCGCCTGACATTCTATCCGGCCCCCGGCGACCGGCTGACGCTGGACATCGCCCCCGACGGCGCCGCGCGCGCGGTCTGGCGCGGCGCGGCCGGGGCCGTCGAATTCACCGGAACCCGCCGCGCCGACGGGCTGCGCCGGGGCCGCTACGCCGAGCGGTTCTACCTGAGCGACCCGGAGGGCCGCCGCCTGCGCCTGCTGATCGGCTACGAACCGGTGGAATACGCGGTGCGCCGGCGCGAGCTCACCCGCTGGCCGGCGGACGGCTGACCCGTGCCGCAACCCGCGTCACCCGGATTCAGCGCCGGCGCAGCCGCCGCGCGCGTCGGCCTCGCGGGTCCAGATCCTGGTCTTGCCGAAGATCGGCAGCCCCACATAGCCGCGCACCCGCAGATCGCCGCCATCCTGCAATTCGAAATCGGCGCTGTAGGTCTGGCCGTCCTCGCCGTTGTAGATCTGGCCGTTTTCCCAGACGCCCGGGGCGGTGCGCGAAAACCCCGACATCAGCGACAAGCCGCAGATCTTCCGGTCGCGCAGCGCCGGGTCCTCGTTGCGGAAATCGACCGCCGGCCGGCCGGCCTCGTCCAGCGGCGCCAGCAGCCAGACCACGGTGGCGCAGGCGGAGGCGCCGCAGGGCGCCAGTTCGACGATGGCCCGCCTGGACGCGGTCAGCCAGAAGCCGAAAGCCGGATCGTCCCCGCCCGCCAAGGCCGGCGCGGCGAGGCCCGCCCCGACAAAGGCCGTTATGACAAAGGCCGGCACGACAAAGGCCGTCAGGGGGGCGGGCGAAAACCGGCGGGGCGGGCGATGGGGCATGATCGGGGTCTCCTGCGGCTGGTCGCCCGA
Organism: Oceanicella sp.; assembly: GCF_056449545.1. Taxonomy (NCBI): domain Bacteria; kingdom Pseudomonadati; phylum Pseudomonadota; class Alphaproteobacteria; order Rhodobacterales; family Paracoccaceae; genus Oceanicella; species Oceanicella sp. The sequence goes on from NZ_JBWOMN010000021.1 coordinate 15,804, forward strand.
ACCTAGCCGGCGGCCGCGGCCCGCGCGACGATTTTATTGCGCCCGCGCCCCTGCGAGGTCCTTGGGCCAAGGCCCGTGCAGGCGACGCGCGGGCTTTTCCTGACCCGGATTTCCGCATAGCCTCCGCCGCGCCCCCAACCCGACCCCAAACCCCGACCCCAAACCCGACCCAAACCCCGCCCACGAACAGGAAAACCCATGTTCCAGACATTTGACGCCGCCAGCGACCCGGCCGCAGGGCCCAGGCGGCTCGCCGCCCTGCGCGAAAAGATGGCCGAGGCCGGCGTGGACGGGTTTCTGATTCCCCGCGCCGACGCGCATATGGGCGAGAACGTCGCCCCGCGCGACGAACGCCTCGCCTGGCTCACCGGGTTCACCGGCTCGGCCGGGCTGTGCATCGCGCTTGCGACGCAGGCGGCGGTGTTCATCGACGGGCGCTACACGCTGCAGGCCCGCGCGCAGGTGGACGGCGCCGCCTTCGAACTGGTCCAGATCGAGACCACCCGCCCCGAAGCCTGGCTGGCCGAAGCGCTGCCCGAGGGCGCGCGGCTCGCCTACGACCCCTGGCTGCATGCGCGCGAGGACATCGAGCGGCTGGACAAGGCGGCGCGCAAGGCCGGCGGGTCGCTGACGGCCTCGGCCAACCTGATCGACGCCATATGGGCGGATCAACCCGCCCCGCCGCTGGGCGCCGCGCGGCCCTATCCCCAGGCGCTGGCGGGCGAAAGCGCCGCGCGCAAGCGCGCCAGACTCGGCGCCGAGCTGGCCGCCGCCGGGCTGGCGGCGGCGGCGATCACCCTGCCCGACAGCATCGCCTGGCTGCTCAACATCCGCGGCGCCGACATCGCCCGCACCCCGGTGACCCACGGCTTCGCGCTGCTGCATGGCGACGGGCGCGCGGAGCTGTTCGCCGATCCGCGCAAGTTCGACGCCGCGACGCTGCGGCATCTGGGCAACGCGGTGCAACTGCGCCCGCCCGAGGATTTCGGCCCGGCGCTGGATGCGCTGAAGGGCGCGCGGGTGGCGGTGGACAAGGCCAGCGCGCCGGTCTGGGTGGCGGACCGGCTGAACGCGGCCGGGGCGGCGGTGGAATGGCGGCGCGATCCCTGCATTCTCGCCAAGGCGGTCAAGAACGACGCCGAACTGGCCGGCGCGCGGGCCGCGCATCTGCGCGACGGCGCGGTCATGGCGCGGTTCCTGCACTGGCTGGCGACGACCGCCCCGCTGGGCGGGCTCACCGAGATCGACGTGGTGGAGAAACTGGAAAGCCTTCGCGCCGCCACCGGCGAGCTGCGCGACATATCGTTCGACACCATCTGCGGCGCCGGGCCCGACGGCGCCATCGTGCATTACCGGGTCAGTCGCGACTCAAATCGGCGCGTGGCCCCGGGCGACGTGCTGCTGGTGGACAGCGGCGGGCAATATCCCGACGGCACCACCGACATCACCCGCACGGTTCTGGTCGATGGCGGCGCCCCCGACCCGGACGCCGCGCGCGCCTTCACGCTGGTGCTGAAGGGCATGATCGCCATATCCCGGGCCCGCTGGCCCGCCGGGCTGACCGGGCGCGATCTGGACGCGCTGGCCCGCACGGCGCTGTGGCGCGCCGGGTTCGACTACGACCACGGCACCGGGCATGGGGTCGGGGCCTATCTCAACGTGCATGAGGGGCCGCAGGGCCTGTCGCGGCGATCGAAGGAGCCGCTGCTGGCCGGGATGATCCTGTCCAACGAACCCGGCTACTACCGCGAGGGCGGTTTCGGCATTCGCATCGAGAACCTGCTGGCGGTGCGCGCGGCGGCGACCCCTGCGGGCGGCGACCGGGCGATGCTGGGATTCGAGACCCTGACGCTGGCGCCGATTGCGCGCGACCTGATCGAGGCGGGGCTGCTGGACGATGACGAGCGCGCCTGGCTCGACGCCTATCACGCGCGGGTGCTGGCCGAGATCGGGCCATTGCTGGCGGGCGATGACGCGGCCGGTGATGCGGGCGTCGCGGCCTGGCTGAAAAGCGCCTGTGCGCCGCTCGGCTGAGCCCGCGGCGACACCGGGCGCGCCGCGCGGGCGGGACGGTCGGGCGGGACGGTCGGGCGAAACAAGAATGCCGGTCAGGAATGCTCCTCGCGATGGGTCTCGATCAACGCCCGGTTATAGGCGCGCAGCGCGTCGATATGGAACAGCGCGCCCAGCAATTCGGGCCCGCCGCCGTCACCCTCGCCGGCGCCCTCGCCCTCGCCGGCGCCCTCGCCGCCGCCCTCCGGCTCGGCCACCACCGGCAGCATCCGCCCGGCCCCCTGATCGAACAGCGGCAGCGCCCGCTCCAGGGTGTCGTCGCGGCGCAGCATCGCCCCCTGTTCGATCAGCGCCAGGCATTCGCTGTCCGAGGCCCCGTCCTCGGCGCCGCGATAGCGCATCAGGTCGCGCACCGCGATGGTCGCCGGAATCCAGCTTTGCGGCCCCTCGGCCAGATGCAGGTTGCGCCGTTCCAGCAGGGTGAGGAAAAAGCTGCGATCCACCAGCCGCGACCCGATGAGCGAGGCCAGCGACACCGAGGCCATCACCGCGATCCCCGCCTGCCAGTCGCCGGTGAGTTCGAAAATGATCATGGTGGTGGAGACCGGCGCCCCCAGCACCGCCGCCGCCACGGCGCCGGTGCCCGCCAGCGCATACAGCGCCTCGGACCCCGACACCGAGGGGAACACCCCGACCGCGATCTGCCCGAAGGCCAGCCCGGTCAGCGCCCCCAGCATCAGCGAGGGGCTGAACACTCCGCCCCCCATGCGCCCCGCCAGGGTCACCGCCACCGCCAGCACCTTGACCAGCGCGAAACCCACCGCCATCTGCAGCGTCAGGCTGCCCGACAGCGCCCGCGAGGTGGTTTCATAGCCGACGCCGATGATGTGGGGAAACCAGATCGCCAGCCCGCCCAGCATCGCCCCGGCGATCGCCGGGCGCAGCCAGCCGGGGACATGGGCCAGGCGCTGCACCCGGTCGCCCAGATCCTCGGCCAGGAAGATCGCGCGCATCATCGCCGCCGCAACCAGCCCGCAGACCAGCCCCAGCAGCAGGAAGGCCGGCAATTCCTGATAGAAGGCGATGGAATGGGCGGGCAGGACGAATTCGGTGATGTCGCCCATGTAGTGGCGGCTGATCACCGTGCCGGCGATCGAGGCGATGAAGATCGGCGCGAAGGCGTGCAGGGCGAAATGGCGCAGCACCACCTCCATGGCGAACAGCGCCCCGGCGATGGGGGCGTTGAAGCTGGCGGACACCGCGGCGGCCACGGCGCAGCCCATCAGGTCGCGCCCGGTGATCGGCGAGGCGTCGATGCGCGCCGCCACCCAGGACGAGATCAGCGCCGCCAGATGCACCACCGGCCCCTCGCGCCCCGTCGAGCCGCCGGTGGACAGCGTCACCAGCGAGGCGACGGCCGAGGCGGCGCCCTCCTTCAGCTCCACCCGCCCGTTGCGCAGCGCCGCGCCTTCGATGACGTCGGCCACCGAGCGCGACCGCCCGTCGCGGGTGAACGCGTGCAGGATCACCCCGACCGTCAGCCCCCCAAGGATCGGCGCGCTCAGCACCAGCAGCCAGTGGGCGCGCGCGGCGAAGGAATGCAGCCGCATGTCGTCGGACCCGTAGATCAGGGTCTCGATTTCCGCGATCGCCAGGCGAAAGCCGATGGCCGCGTAGCCTGCGGCGACGCCGATGGCCAGCGCCAGGAACCAGAATTGCAGCTGGCTGGGGCCCCGGGCGCGCAGATGGCTCCAGGCGCGCCCGGCATGGCCGCGCGTGATGCGATGGCCGTCGCGCCAGGCCTCGCGCGCCCGTCGCGCCAGTTCGGCGCCCGCCTTGTCCTCTGCTGCCATGCGCGCCGGTCCGCCCTGCCCTGAATCGCCCCCGATCGGACCCGGAATCGGCCCCGAATCAGTCCCGTGTCGGCGCGATGCGGCGCGTTGAACGCGCCGCGGCGACGCCTGCCCCCTGTATAGGACCGGGCGCCGGGCGGCGGAAGGCCCCGCCGCGCCATGCCGTTGCGCCACCGCCGGCCCGAGAGCCTCGATCGCTGCGGCCAGCCCGCCCCCGATCCCCCCCAGACACCCCGAGACAGTTGCGCGAAGCCTGACCGGCGCCTCGGCGTTCAGCCCTTGCGGCGAATGCCTACCGAGGCGCCCGCCCGCTCGGGTCGCGCCAGCGCCGCCTGCGCGCGCCCCAGCGCCTCGATCCGCGCCATGGCCTCGGGTGGATAGGGGGCGGCGCGGCGGGCCTCCAGATCCACGTTCACCACCAGTTGTTCCGTGGCGGCGCAGAGCGCGCCGTCATCGACGCGCCGCATCTCCATGTAGACATGCAGTTTCCTGGAATCCCAGTCGAGCAGCCGGATCTCGACCCGAAACCGGTCGCCCTCCAGCAATTCGCCGATGTAATGCAGGGTCTGCTGGACCACGTAGGGGCCCATGCGGTGGGTCGCGGCGTAACGCTCGCCGATCAGCAGGGTCTCGTCGAACATCACGTCGGCGCTGATGTCAAAGGCGCGCGAATAATACGCCACGTTCATGTGGCCGTTGTAATCGATCCAGTCGGCGGGCACCGACATGTCCGGCGCGACGATGGGCGCGGCGGCGAAGACCGGGATAGGGGCGGCGACGGGGGCGGCGTCGGGAGGTGTTTCCGGGCTCATGGCGGTCTCTTTCGACAATGCGGGCGGCGTTGCGGCTGGCGCGCACCGAACACCGCCCGAGGCGCCATTGCAACCCCGCGGCCGCTTTCCTCTCGCCGCGCCCGGCGCTAGGCTGCGCGCAACAGGAGGCGCGCCCATGACCATAGCGACTGCAATCGCGAAACTGACCGAGGCCTTTGGCGAGCAGGTGAGCGTCACCGCCGCCATGCGCGACCAGCACGGCCAGAACGAGGCCTACTACCCGGTCACCCCGCCCGACGCCGTGGTCTTCCCCGAATCGACCGATCAGGTGTCGCGCATCGTGCGGATCTGCGCCGCCGAGGGCTGCCCGGTGATCCCCTGGGGCGTGGGCACCTCGCTGGAGGGCCACGCGCTGGCGTTTCAAGGCGGGATCAGCCTGGACATGAGCCGCATGGACCGGATCATCGAGGTGCATCAGGCGGATATGGACGTGGTGGTGCAGCCCGGGGTGACGCGCAAGACGCTCAACACCCATCTGCGCGACACCGGGCTGTTCTTTCCGGTTGACCCGGGGGCCGACGCGACCCTGGGCGGCATGGCGGCGACGCGGGCCTCGGGCACCACCACGGTGCGCTACGGCGCCATGCGCGACAACGTGCTGGCCATGGAGGCGGTGCTGGCCGACGGGCGGGTGATCCGGGTGGGATCGAGGGCGCGCAAATCCGCCTCGGGCTATGATCTGAAGAACCTGCTGGTGGGCTCCGAGGGCACGCTCGCGGTGATCACCGAATTGACGATCAAGCTGCACGGCCAGCCCGAGGCGGTGTCCGCGGCCACCTGCGCCTTCGACAGCGTCGAGGGCGCGGTCAACGCCTGCATCATGTCGATCCAGATGGGCGTTCCCATGGCCCGGATCGAATTTCTGGATCAGGTGTCGATCCGGGCCTTCAACGCCTACGCCAAATACGACCTGCCCGAAAAGCCGCACCTGTTCCTGGAATTCCACGGCAGCGAGGCCGGCGTCGCCGAACAGGCCGAACGCTTCGGCGAGGTGGCGCAGGACTGCGGCGGCGGCGATTTCGCCTGGACCGCCAACACCGAAGAGCGCAACCGCCTGTGGGCGGCGCGCCACAACAGCTATTTCGCCTTCAAGGCGCTTCAGCCAAATTGCCGGGCGCTGACCACCGATGTCTGCGTGCCGATCTCGCGGCTGGCCGAGGCGATATCGGCGGTGTCCGCGGACATCGCCGACAGCGCGCTGATCGGGGCCATCGTCGGCCATGTGGGCGACGGCAATTTCCACGCGGCGCTGCTGATCGACCCCGACCGGCCCGAGGATCTGGCCGAGGCCAAGCGCCTGGCGCACCGGCTCAACCGCCGCGCGCTTGAACTGGGCGGCACGGTGACCGGCGAACACGGGGTCGGCAAGGGAAAGATGGCCTACATGCAGGAAGAGCACGGCGACGCCTGGGGGCTGATGGCCCAGATCAAGCGCGCGCTCGACCCCGGCAACATCCTCAACCCCGGCAAGGTGGTCAAGGTGAACTGAGCGCCGCGACGCGCCCCGCACGACAGCGGCCCCGGATGACTGCGGCCCCGGGTGACTGCGGCCCCAGACGACACCGAAGGAAAACAACCGATGCAGGACGATGCATATGTCGACCCGACGCGCGCGGCATTCGACGCCTTCAAGGCGCTGCCCCGCGATGCGCCGATCGAGATGCTCAACCTCGTGGCGTTTCGCCAGACCGCCGCCTATCCGGCCGGTCACGCCAAGGCCGATGCCGGGCTCAGCGGCGCCGAAGCCTACGCCGCCTATGGGCGCGAGACCGCGCCGCTGCTGGCGGCGGTGGGCGGCGCGATCATCTGGCGCGGACGCATGGAAACCATGCTGATCGGCCCGGCGGATGAGCGCTGGGACGCCATGTTCATCGCCCGCTACCCCAATTCCGGCGCCTTCTTCGCGATGATCGCCGATCCCGCCTATCAGAAAGCCGTGGTGCATCGTCAGGCGGCGGTCGCCACTTCGCGCCTGATCCGCTGCGCCCCGTCAAAGGGCGCCGCCGCCTTTGGCTGAGCCGGCCGCGAAGGCCGGAGTCCGAAGCGGGTCGCTCGCCGTCCCCTGAATGCCTTCGGCATTCACCGGGGCAAAGCCCCGGGCGCTGGCTTCGCCAGCGCGGGGACGGCTGCCCCAGCCGCGCCGTGGTCGCCGCATGTCGACCGGATCGCGGGTTGACAATTCAGGCCGACAGCAGCGCCCTTGCGGCCTCGCGGGCCGCCTCGGTGACGGTTTCGCCGGCCAGCATGCGGGCGATCTCCTCCTCGCGCGCCGCGTCGGGCAGGCGGGCGACATGGGTGCGCGCCGCGCCGCGCTCGACCCGCTTGGCGATGTGGAAATGATGCGCGGCGCGGGCCGCCACCTGCGGCGAATGGGTCACCACCAGCACCTGCACCCGGTCCGCCAGCCGCGCCAGCCTGCGGCCCACCGCGTCGGCGGTGGCGCCGCCGACGCCGCGGTCGATCTCGTCAAAGATCATCGATTGCGCGGCGCGCCGCCCGGCGAGACGGACATTCAGCGCCAGCAGGAACCGCGACAGCTCGCCCCCCGAGGCGATGCGCCCCAGCGGCCCGAAGCCGGCGCCCGGATTGGGCGCGATCTCGAATTCCACCCGGTCGGCGCCGTCCGGGCCGGGGGCCGCCGCGCTGATCCCGGTGCGAAACCGGGCCCGCTCCATGCGCAGGGGCGCGAGTTCGCCCGCCACCTCCCGGTCCAGCCGCGCCGCAGCCTTGCGGCGGCGCGCGCTCAGGGCGGCGGCGGCGGCGTCACAGGCGGCGCGCGCGGTTTTCGCCGCCTGCGCCAGCGCCGCGATGCGCGCCTCGCCGCTGTCGATCGCAGCCAGCCGGGCGGCGAATTCGGCGGCGAGCCCGGGCAGGTCTTCGGGACTCACCCGGTGCTTGCGCGCCAGCCCGCGCAACGCGAACAGGCGCTCTTCCACCAGATCGAGGCGCGCCGGATCGGCATGCAGGTCGTCCAGCGCGGCCTCGACCCCCTGCTGCGCCTCGCCCAATTCGGTCAGCGTGCGCTCCAGCGCCGCCAGCGGCGCCGCCAGCCGCCCCTCGGCGGCCTCGCTGGCGTCGTCCAGCCAGCGCATGGCGTCCGACAGCGCCCCTTCGGCGCCCTGGGCGCCCAGCGCCCCGGCGGCGCGGGCCACATCCTCGCGGATCTTCTCGGACGCCTTCATCAGCCGGCGTTCTGAATCCAGCGCCGCGTCCTCGCCGGGGGCGGGGGCCAGTTCGTCGAGCTCCGCCGCCGCGTGGCGCAGGAATTCGGCGTCCGCCGCGGCGACCTCCAGCGCATGCCGGGCCTCGGCCAGCGCCGCGTCGGCGGCGGCGGCGGCGCGCCAGGCGGCGCGAACCCGCGCCAGCGCCGCGCCGTTTTCGGCGTAGGCGTCAAGAATGGCGCGGTGGCCGCGCGGGTTCAGCAGCCCGCGATCATCATGCTGGCCGTGGATCTCCACCAGCGTCTCGCCCACCGCGCGCAGCACCTCGCCCGAGGCGCGCTGGTCATTGACGAAGCCGCTGGCCCGCCCGCCCGCCGCGATCTGGCGGCGCAGGATGATCTCGCCGCCCGCGCCCGTCAGCCCGGCCTCGGCCAGCACGCCATGGGCGGGGTGGTCCGGCGGGCAGTCGAACACCGCCGTCACCCGGCCGGTCTCTGCGCCCTCGCGCAGCATCCGCGCCCGCCCCTTGCGGCCCAGCGCGAAGCCCAGCGCGTCGAGCAGGATGGACTTGCCCGCCCCGGTCTCGCCGGTCAGCGCGTTCAGCCCGGCGTCGAAATCCAGCGACAGGGATTCGATCAGCAGAATGTCGCGAATCTCCAGATTGCGCAGCATGCCGCGTGATCCCCCGTTGCGCCGCCCGCCGCGCCTGGACTCAGAGCGTGTCGCCGGTGGTCACCCGGCGGAAGGCGCGGCTGATCCAGCTTTCGCGATCCTCGAACGGCGCGATGTCGGCGCCGCGCATCATCGCGTAGCTGGCCTCGTACCATTCCGAGCCCGGGAAATTGTATCCCAGCACGGCGGCCGCGGTCTGCGCCTCGCTGGGGATGCCCAGAATCAGATACGCCTCCACCAGCCGGTGCAGCGCCTCGGGCGCGTGCGACGTGGTCTGGTAGCGGCTCAGCACCACCTTGAAGCGGTTGATGGCGGCGATGGCGTGGCCCTGCCCCAGATAATAGCGCCCGATCATCATCTCCTTGCCGGCGAGCTGGTCGCGGGCGAGATCGATCTTCAGCTGCGCCTCGCGGGCGTATTTGGTGCCGGGGTAGCGGCGCACCACCTCCTGCAATTCCTGCAGCGCCAGCCGTGTGGCGCCCTGGTCGCGGGCCACGTCGACGATCTGGTCGTAATAGGACATGCCGATCAGATACTGGGCGTAGGGGCTGTCCGTATCCGAGGGAAAGAAATTCAGGAACCGCTGCGCCGCGATGGTGGCGCGATCGAATTCCCCGGCCTGGTAGAACGAGAACGCGGCCATGATCATCGCCCGCTTGGACCACTCCGAATAGGGGTGGACGCGCTCCAGCTCCTCGAAGGTGTCGCCCGCCTGGACGGGCTGGCCGGCGTTGAGCTGGGCCTCGCCTTCGCGAAAGATGCTGGCGGCGGAGCGATCCGCGTAGGGGTCGGCGAAGGGATCGTCGTTTTTGCTGGAACAGGCGGCCAGCGTGAACATGGATGCGACGATGAGAGCGAAACGGAGCATTGCGCGCCTTCTCCCGGAATTCTGCTGCGTCAAGCGCCGCGCCGGACCCGCCAGGGGCGGTCCGATCGGCGCGGGCCCTGATTGCTAGCACAGTTTTTCGCGCGCCGACACGGGGGCCGCGCAGGGTTTTTTCATTGTGAGGAGATTTTCGCCCCGCCCCGGGCGCGGCCCCGATCCCTGCGCATCGCGGGCGGCGCGGGCGGGCCTGACGATTGCTGACGACGTGCGGAGAAAACTTACTGCGCGGGCAGGCCCAGCGTGCGCCACACGCCGGTCTCCGCCGCTTCGTAGCGCCAGGCGTCGGGGCGGGCGAACAGCGCGTGCAGCAGGCGGTTGGTCATCTCGTGCCCGGCGCGCCGGCCCACGTAGCGGCCGATGATCGGGGCCCCGGCCAGCGACAGGTCGCCCACCGCGTCCAGCATCTTGTGGCGCACGAATTCATCCGCGTGGCGCAGCCCGCCGGGGTTGAGCACCGCGCCGCCGTCGACCACGATGGCGTTGTCCAGCGAACCGCCCAGCGCCAGCCCCATCTTCTGCAGCATGTCGACCTCGGCCTTGCGGCAGAAGGTGCGGCTGTCCTGAAGATGTTCGATGAAGGCGCCGTTGACCAGCGTCATCGCCCGGGACTGGACGCCGATGGCCGCGTCCTCGAAATCGATGCCGAAATCGATCTCGAACTGGTCCGAGGGTTCGAGCCGGGCGATGCGGCCATCGTCCTCGACCTCGACCGGCTTGAGGATGCGGATCACCCGGTTCTCGCCCTCGACCCGGCGCAGGCCCGCCTTGGCGATCGCCGTGGCGAAGGGGCGGGCGGAGCCGTCCATGATCGGGGCTTCCGGGCCGCTGACCTCGACCAGCGCATTGTCGACGCCGCAGCCGGCGAGCGCCGCCATCACGTGTTCGACGGTGGAGACCGTCACCCCGTCGCGGTTTTCCAGCCGCGTGCACAGGGTGGTGTCGCTGACCGCGTCATGGCGCGCCGGGATCATCGGATCCGCGTCGCGCAGATCCGTGTCCTTCAGGTCGGTGCGCTTGAACCAGACGCCGTATTCGCCCGAGGCGGGCAGGATGCGCAAGCGCGCCGGCTTGCCCGAATGCAGGCCCACGCCGTCGAATTGAAGTTCGTTCTTGACCGTCGTTTGCACCGCTGCGCCCCTTGAATTCTTTTTTTGTTGTCAGCGCACAGATACGACCCCCCGGAAGTCCAGACAAATAAAGCTTTATGTCGCTTTGCAACACTGATCACGCCCATCAGGTTAATAAATTGTTATCGCTACGTAAAACCGCCCCGCTTGCGGCGGGGCGGCGGTGGATTTTCAGGTCCCGTCGCCGGGGGGCAACCGGATGCGCGCAGCGCGCCGCCTAGTTGGCCTGACGGCGCAGGAAAGCCGGGATGTCGCGCTGGCGATCGGCGTCGGCCGAGGTCTCCTCGGCCGGCGCGCCGACCTCGAACGAGGGCTCGCGCGCCGCCTCGCGCGCGCTCGGCCTGGCGGTGGCCGAGGCCGCGGACCCGGTCATGCGGTGGATCAGGCTGTTGATGCCGAAACGGCCGCGCTCGCCAGGCTCGGCGGCGGCGGGGGCCGGTTCGGGCGCCGACGCAGGGGCAGGCGCCGTGGCAGGCGCAGGGGCGCGCGAGGCCGGGGGCGCGGTGTCGGGCTGGTTGCGCACCGCCTCCTGCAGGCGGCGCAGGGTCTCGGGCGAGGGCTGGCCCGGCGCGAGTCCGGCGGCGGGCCCGGCGCGATCGCCGGACGCGGCCTCGCCCGGGGCTTCGGCGCGCGGCGCGATGAAGGCGCCGTTGCGTTCGAAGCGGTGGGGCTGCTCGGGCGCGGCGGCGGCGACGGGGGCGGCGACCATGGGGGCGTCGTCATCGTCGTCGAACAACTGGCGCTCGGCCGCCGGGGCCTGGGTCGCGGCGACCGCCGGGGCGGCCTCGGGCGCCGGCGCGGCGGGCTCGGGCG
>NZ_JBWOMN010000022.1:0-47486 GCF_056449545.1 Oceanicella sp.
CGCCTTTTGCAGGGCGGCGAGGCCGGCGCGGGCCTTGCGGCGCGCGTCGGCCCGGGCGGCGCGCAGGGTCTCGGCCTCGGCGAGCCGGGCGCGCAGCGCCGCGGTCTTCGCCCGCAGCTGCGGCGCGATCCCGGCGATGATCATCGCCGCGCGCTCATGGGCCACCGGGCCGCCCGGATATGCCAGCAGCGAGGGCGTCGAGGCCCCGCCCATGGTCATCAGCAGCCCCAGCAGCCGGTCGGTTTCCGCGCGTTCCGCTGCGATGCGGGCTTTCAGCGCCGCGTTCCGCACCGTGATGGCGCGCAGGTCCTGACGCATGACGGCGAGCCCGGATTCATAGGCCGAGACCGCCTGCCCCAGCGCCGCAAGCTTCGCCTCGGCGGTCTTCGCGGCGCGGAGTTTCGCATCGGCGTCCTCCATCAGCGCGGCGGCGACGGCGGCCTCGACCCGCGGCGCGCCGGTCTGCGCCGCGGGCGGCGTCGCCAGCGACAGCGCCGCGCAGGCGGCGAGCGCGGCGCGGCGCGGGGTCATTCTGAGGGCCACGACAGACGGCTCAATGGATCAACCCGCGCCGCCGTCGCGGATGATGAGGCTGCGCCCGGTCATCTCCGGCGGCGGCGCCAGGCCCATCAGGTCCAGCAGCGTCGGCGCCAGATCGGCCAATGCGCCGCCGCCGCGCAGCCGCGCGCCCTCCGGCCCGCCGACCAGGATCACCGGCACGGGGTTGAGGGTGTGGGCGGTGTGCGGGCCGCCGGTGGCGGGGTCGACCATGGTCTCGCAATTGCCGTGATCGGCGGTGACGATCATCGCGCCGCCGGCCTTCTTCAATGCCGCGAGCGCCTGCCCGAGCCCGTCATCCACCGCCTCGCAGGCGGCGATGGCGGCGGCGAGGTTGCCGGTGTGCCCGACCATGTCCGGATTGGCGTAATTGACCACGATCAGGTCTTCGACGCCGTCCTCGATGGCCTTGATCAGCGTCGCGGTGACCTCGGGTTCGGCCATTTCCGGTTGCAGGTCGTAGGTGCGCACCTTGGGCGAGGGGGCCATGTGGCGGTCCTCGCCGGTCTCGGGATTTTCGAGCCCGCCATTGAGGAAGAAGGTGACGTGGGGGTATTTTTCGGTCTCGGCGAGGCGCAGCTGCCGCTTTGCGTGCAGCGCGACCCAGTGGCCGAGGGTGTTGACGATGGGCTGGGGCGGGAACATGGCGGTCATGAAAGCGTTGTGGCGCGCGGAATACTCCACCATGCCGCAGATGGCGGCGAAGCGCGGGCGGGTGGCGGCGTCGAAGGCGTCGAAATCCGGGTCGGCCAGCGCCGAAAGGATTTCGCGCGCGCGATCGGCGCGGAAATTCAGGAACAGCAGCCCGTCGCCGTCCTTCATGCCGAGATGCCCGGGCAGGGCGACGGGCGAGAGGAATTCGTCGGTCTCGCCGCGCGCATAGGATTCGGCGATGGCGGCATCGGCGGTTTCGGCCCGGGCGCCCCGCGCGGCGGTCATCACGTCGAACGCCTTTCGCACCCGATCCCAGCGCTTGTCGCGGTCCATGGCGTAAAACCGCCCGCAAAGCGTGGCGAGTCGCGCGTCGCGCATCCCGGCCAACGCGGCTTCGAGATCGGCGATATCCCCGCGCGCGCTTTGCGGCGGCGTGTCGCGCCCGTCGAGGAAGGCATGGATGCGCACCGGGATGCCGGCCGCGTCGACGATGCGGGCGGCGGCGATCATGTGGCGCTGATGGGCGTGGACCCCGCCGGGGCCGCTCAGCCCCGCCAGATGCGCGACCCCGCCCGACGCCTTCAGCCGGGCGATGAAATCGCCGAGCGCCGGATTGGCGGCGAATGCGCCGCTTTCCATGGCCTTGTCGATGCGCGGCAGCGCCATCCAGACCACGCGACCGGCGCCGATATTGGTGTGGCCGACCTCGGAATTGCCCATCTGGCCTTCCGGCAGCCCCACTGCGGCGCCGCTGGCCAGCAGGGAGTCATGCGGGCATTCGGACCAGATGCGGTCGAAGGCCGGCGTGCGGGCCAGCGCCACGGCGTTGGCCTCGGTTTCCTTGCGCAGGCCCCAGCCGTCGAGAATGCACAGGATGACGGGTTTGGGGGGATGAGCCATGGTCTCGCCTTTGCCGAATGCGGTTGTCGCCTGTCTAGACCCACGAGGCGAGCGGGGCAACGCGCGCCTCGCGCCGGCAGGCGCGGGTTGAAGAGGCCGCCTGCAGGCGCGGGTTGAAGGGGCGCGCCGTCAGGCGCGGTGATAGGGCGCGCCCGCGAGGATCGACGCCGCCCGATACAGCTGTTCGCCGAGCATGACCCGGGCCAGCATGTGCGGCCAGACCATGGGCCCGAAGCTGAGCAGCCGGTCGGCGCGGTCGCGCAGCGCCTGCGCATGGCCGTCGGCGCCGCCGATGGCGAAAGCCGCGTGGCGCCGCCCCTGGTCGCGCCAGTCGGCAAGAAGGGCGGCGAAATCCGGCGATGTCATGGTCTTGCCGCGTTCGTCCAGCGCCGTCAGCGCCGCGCCGTCGGGGACATGGCGCAGGATCAGCGCGCTTTCGGCCTCGCGCCCGCGGGTCTTGCGGTCATCGAGTTCGATCACCCGCGCCGGGCCGAGCCCCAGCGGGCGCGCGGTCCGGTCGAATCGGCGCAGATAGTCGGCGATCATCTCGGATTCCGGGCCGCCGCGCAGGCGCCCCATGGCGAGGATGGTCACCTGCATGGCGCGGGGCCCGACGAACGGCTCAGGCCGATCCGGCCGCGCGCGAATCCCCGAGCGGCGAGGCGCTCCACATCTTTTCGAGCTGGTAGAATTCGCGCACTTCCGGGCGGAAGATATGCACGATCACGTCGCCCGCGTCGATCAGCACCCAGTCGCCGGCCTCCTTGCCCTCGGCCCGGGCGCTGAGTCCCGCATCGGCCTTGAGACGGTCCAGAAGCTTTTCGGCGATGGCGCTCACCTGGCGCGAGGACCTGCCCGACGCGATCACCATGTAGTCGGCGATCTCGGTCTTGCCGCGCAGATCGACCTGCACGATGTCCTCGGCCTTGTCATCGTCAAGGGAAGTCAGCACCCGCGAAAGCAGATCGGCGTTCGACGCCTGGCTTTCGCCTTGCGGGGCCGCTGCGGCGGCGCCGGCGGATCCCGCGTCAACTCGTCCGGTCAGAACGTGTCCTCCAACAAACGCGCCGCCTGGTTCGCCCCGGCGCCGGGCTGCCTTGAATGTAGCGCAAACGGGGGGTGGTCTCAAGCCGGCGGCGGGGTCTTTTCGCAACTGCGAGACAAACCCGGCCTGCGCCGCCGGCTTTGCGGCGGCGCAGCAATCGGATCCGGCGGTTCAGAGCCGCCCGCGCACCAGCTTTTCGTAATCCGAGGCGATGCCCAGCGCCAGTTCGCCGACCTCGAATCTGAAATCGCCGATCTGGCCCACCGGGGTCACCTCGGCGGCGGTGCCGGTCAGCCAGCATTGTTCGAAATCCGCCAGTTCCTCGGGCATGATGCGGCGCTCCACCACCTCGATTCCGCGCCGCTCCAGCAGGCCGATCACGCTCTGGCGGGTGAACCCGTTCAGGAAACAGTCGGGGGTCGGCGTGTGCACCTTGCCGTCCTTGACGAAAAAGATGTTGGCGCCCGTCGCCTCGGCCACGTAGCCGCGATAATCCATCATCAGCGCGTCCGAACAGCCCTTGGCCTCGGCCGCGTGCTTGGACATGGTGCAGATCATGTAGAGCCCGGCGGCCTTGGCGTGGCAGGGGATGGTCTCCGGGCTGGGGCGTTTCCAGCGCGAGATGTCGAGCTTGGCGCCCTTGGTCTTGGCGTCGCCGTAATAGGCGCCCCATTCCCACGTCGCCACCGCCATGCGCACCGGGTTGCGGGCGGCGGCGACGCCCATGTCCTCGCCCGATCCGCGCCAGACCACGGCGCGCACATAGGCGTCGACGAGGCCGTTGGCCTTGAGCGCCTGTTCCTTGGCGGCGTCGATCTCGTCGGCCGACCAGGGCATGGGGATGTCCATGGCGTCGGCCGAGGCGATCAGGCGGCGCGAATGGTCGTGGCCGCGAAAGATCGCGCCGTCGTAGCAGCGTTCGCCCTCGAACACCGATGACGCGTAATGCAGCGCGTGGGTCAGCACGTGCACCTTGGCCTCTCGCCAGGGTTTCAGAACGCCGTCCATCCAGATGACGCCGTCGCGATCGTCATACGCTCCAGCCATGCCAGTCTTCCTTCCAGATCGCCCCTCTTTCGCGGAGGCGGTGGGTTGCCTTGCGGGAAATGTCCCGATTCGAGCCACAAAAGAAACAATATTTCTAATGCAGTGTGAAATCGCTATCATTGGGCCCTTGGAATGTCAACAAGGCTGACATAAAATATCCCGGACAGATGCGCGAAAGGATCCGCCCGCATGACTTCGTCCCGCCTGCATTCGGCAAAGATCCCCCGCGGCGAACAGCTGCTGTTCCTCACCGACGAGCAGCTGCGCCAGGGGGTCGAGCTGATGTTCTTCGCCTATCGCGACATGGTCGCCGACGCCGACCGGCTGCTGGAGGAGCGGGGCTATGGCCGCGCCCATCACCGCTGCCTGCATTTCATCTGGCGGCGCCCCGGGCTGGCGGTGGCGGATCTGCTCGACATCCTCGCGGTCACCAAGCAGTCGCTGAACCGGGTGCTGCGGCAATTGATCACGGACGGGCTGGTGGTCAACGAGATCGGCGAGGCCGACCGACGCCAGCGGCTGCTGTATCTGACCGAACCGGGCGAGGCGCTTGTCCGCGGGCTCGCCAAGGCGCAGAATGCCCGCATGCGGCGGGTGTTTCTGGACGCGGGTCCCGATGCGGTGCAGGGTTTCAAATCGGTGCTGTCGGGGATGATCGACGAGGGCCGGCGCGGCAGAATCCTGGATCTGGTGACCGAGCGCAGCGAGGAGCGTGGATCGCGATGAGCATGAGTGAGCCGGGGGACGGCGGCGCGCCCGACGCCCATATCCTGGTGGTGGACGACGACGAGCGCATCCGCACCCTGTTGACCAAATACCTCGCGCGGTCAGGCTTTTACGTATCGGCGGCGCGGGATGCCGCGCATGCGCGGCGCTTGCTGGGCGGGCTGGAATTCGACCTGCTGATCGTTGACGTGATGATGCCCGGCGAGAACGGCTTCGACTTCACCGCTTCGCTGCGCCCCGGGATCGTCACCCCGGTGCTGCTGCTGACCGCGCGGGGCGGCGCCGCGGATCGCATCCGCGGGCTCGAGGCGGGCGCCGACGACTACCTCGCCAAGCCTTTCGAGCCGCGCGAATTGCTGCTGCGCGCCAACGCCATCCTGCGCCGCACCCAGCCGCTGCAGACCGCCGAGGAGGCCCCGCGCACCCTGACGCTGGGCGGCGTGCGCTACGACGTGGGCCGGGGCGAGATGTGGCGGGGCGAACAGCAGGTGCGGCTCACCACCACCGAAAGCGCGCTGATGCGCATTCTGGCGCGCACGCCGCACGAACCGGTGGACCGGCTGACCCTGCTCGCGGAGATGGACGACGCCCAGGAGCGCGCCGTCGACGTGCAGGTCACCCGCCTGCGCCGCAAGATCGAGGCCGACCCCAAGGCCCCCCGCTATCTCCAGACCGTGCGCGGCGCCGGCTACATGCTGGCCCCCGATTGAGGTATCCTGTTGCAGGTTGAAAACGATTCGCCGGGCGATTGCGCGCCTCGGCTTGGCATCGGGGATTGATCAATGGCCAATTACGTATACGCCGTGGAGAACGGCGCCAACTGCACGGTCCACAAGATAGCGCCCTGCCCGCTGGAGGAGTATGCCGAAATCCACGTGACGTTCTTTCCCGACGTGCCGGCGACCAATTATCTCGGCGCCATGGGCAGCCCGGACACCAAATGGAAATTGCCGCACGCCACCTTCGTGAAGGCCAACGGGACCAAGCTGCACATCTTCTTCAACAAGGTCTGGGACAAGTATCAGCCCTATTCCAGCGACAACAAGCTGATGGAGTCCACCACCGCCGAAGCCGGGGTCTACGCCAAGCTCGCCGCGGATTTCGTGGCGCTGGGCAAACTGCCCTGAACCGCGCGAAACCGGGGCTTTGTTAACCATTTGGCGGCAAAATCGGTCGAAACCGGCGCGCCCGCGCCAAAAACCGTGCGACCAAGCGTGAAGAATGCGTAACGCGGCGCTTTTCGCTATGCAGGGCGGTGAAATTGGGACACCATATCTCGTAGGTCGGGGGCCAAGGCCACTCGACCCATAGGCATCCTCTCAGCCCCTTGCGGGGCTACCCTCGCAAGGCTCAACCAAATGAGGAGCACGAGGCATGGACGCTTTCGCACATGACCTGTCGACGACCGACCTCCACCCCATCGACCTCGCCGAGACCCTGGCCGCGCATCGCGACTGGGACTTCGACCGGGTCGGCGACGATCAGATCGCCGTGGCGATCGAAGGCGCCTGGCGCAGCTATTCGCTGAGCCTGTCCTGGCACGGGCACGAGGACATGCTCAGCCTGCTTTGCACCTACGAAATGGACCCGCCGCGCAAGCGGCTGGCGGAACTGTATCGCACGCTCAATCTCGCCGCGGACCAGATCTGGGGCGGCGGCTTCGTGCTGTGGCGGGATCACAAGCTGATGGCTTATCGCCACGGCATGACCCTGGCGGGCGGCGGGTCGGCCACCGTCGGGCAGATGGACGCGATGATGCGCGATGCGGTGGAATGCTGCGAACGTTTCTACCCGGCGTTCCAGCTGGTGTGCTGGGGCGAGCAACGCGCCGAAGAAGCGCTGGAAATCGCCATCGCCCGGGCCTACGGTCGCGCCTGAGCCGGGCCGCCCTCGCGGGCGCCGGGCGAATGCGGGAGCGGCGAGGAGACATGACCATGACCGATGCGCTGGCGACGGTGAAGGCGCGGGGCCTGACGCTGCTGGGCTGCGGCAAGATGGGCGGGGCGATGCTGGATGGCTGGCTTGCCGGCGGGCTGCCCGCCGGCGCGGTCACGGTGCTGGACCCTTTCCCCTCGGCGCGGGTGTCGGCGCTGGCGGCGCAGGGGCTGCGGCTCAACCCCGAAACCGTGGGCGCGGCCGCGGTCTGCGTGCTGGCGGTGAAGCCGCAGATGATGGCCGAGGCCGCGCCCCGCGTCGCCGGGCTCGCCGGATCGGGGGCGCTGTTCCTGTCCATCGCCGCGGGGACGCCGATCGGCTTCTTCGAATCGATGTTCGGGGCCGGGACCCCGATCATTCGCGCCATGCCCAACACGCCGGCCGCCGTCGGGCGCGGCATCACGGCGCTGATCGGCAACGCGGCGAGCGATGAATCGCACATGCGACTGGCCGAGGCGCTGACCGGCGCCATCGGCGAGACCGTGCGCCTTGACGACGAAGGCCAGATGGACGCGGTGACCGCCCTGTCGGGATCCGGTCCGGCCTATGTGTTCCACATGATCGAGGCCATGGCCGCCGCGGGCGAGGCCGAGGGCCTGCCCCCGGCGCTGGCCGCCCGATTGGCCCGCGCCACCGTGTCGGGCGCCGGAGAGCTGGCGCGCCGGTCCGACGAGACCGCCGCGCAGCTGCGCGTCAACGTCACCAGCCCCGGCGGCACCACCGCCGCGGCGTTGGAGGTGCTGATGGGCGAACCGGGCCTCGCAGATCTGATGCGCCGCGCCATCGCCGCCGCCGCGGCGCGCAGCCGGGCGCTGGGACGTTAGTTGATTTGTTGAATTTCAATGCCTTGGCGAAATTTCGGGTGCTGGGAAAACTTTTTTGTGCGTCGCACCATTCGAATCCTTGACTGTTGTGTTGCACTGCACCATATTGAGTGAAGGAAAGGACGCGGGGTTGCCGCGCCGCTCACCTTTGCAAGGAATGACCCAATGTTCGACAAGACCCTCTTCGCCTTCGACCCCGAGAAATTCACCGAGATGTTCAAGACCGCCGACATGAGCAAGTTCTTCGACGTCTCCAAGGTGCCCAGCTTCGATTTCGACTCCGTGATGGCGTCGCAGCAGAAGAACATGGAAGCGCTGATCGAGGCCAACAAGGCCGCCGCCGCCGGCTATCAGGATCTGTTCAAGAAGCAGGTCGCCATCTTCGAGGAGACCATGGCCGCCGCGCAGGCGCAGATGTCCGAGATGAAGATGGACGCGCTGACCCCCGAGGCCGCCGCCAAACAGGGCGAGCTGGTCAAGACCGCCTTCGAGAAGGCCATCGGCAACATGACCGACCTGGCCGAGGCCGCCAAGAAAGCCAACGCCGAGGCCTTCGAGATCGTGCAGTCGCGCGTCAAGGAATCGGTCGAGGAGCTCAAGACCCTCACTGCCAAGCACGACGCCTGAGCGCGCAACAGGACCCGCGCGGGCGCAAGCTCGCCGGCATCCGGGACGACCGCCGCCCAATCCTCCCCCTTGCGGGCGTCTGTCGCCTCCCGGTCAACGAGGCCGTCTGCCACCCTCCCGGCAGGCGGCCTTTTTGCGTCCGGCGGCGCGCTTGATTCGCCGCGCGCAGGGCCTTAGGGCTTGGAGGCGTTTTTCTGGCGACGGGAACCCGGACCATGACCGACAGCATTGATTTCGACGATTTCCTCAAGGTCGACATTCGCGTCGGCCGGGTCGTGCGCGCCGAACCCTACCCCGAGGCGCGCAAGCCGGCGATCAAGCTGTGGGTGGATTTCGGCGAGCCGCTGGGCGTGAAGAAATCCTCGGCCCAGCTGACGCGCCACTACAGCCCCGAATCGCTGGTCGGGCGCCAGGTGCTCGCGGTGGTCAATTTCCCGCCGCGCCAGATCGGCAAGGTGATGTCCGAGGTGCTGGTCCTCGGGGCGCCGGACGCGGATGGCGAGGTGGTGCTGGTGGGTCCGGATACGCAGACGCCGGAGGGCGGGCGGTTGCACTGAAACCCGGTGCAACAGATAACCGCATGAAAACAGGCGGATTTCAGGACAGGAAGCGCCCGTCCGGGAGTCTCGGTCGGGGCGACGGCCCCATTAACTAATGAACATTTCGTTAAATCTTGGTTAATATCTGCGCCATGGTAAAAAAGCCGTGAATATTGTATATTTCAATCAGAAACAGTTTTTCATAGGGGTGAATTATGACTCGCACTTGCAGTCCGCTGAATTTCATCTGCGCCGTATTGATCGCGCTTGCCCTGACATCGGCGGTTTCGGTCAATGGCGCGGCGTTCGCCCAAGCCAATCCCTGCGTCGGCGGCATTTGCCGCTGAGCGCCTTCGAGTGCTGCTGAGCAGAGGCGGGCCATGGCGGGACTATGGGAATTCCTTGGCGGCTATGATGCGCGGTTCTACGGCGCGCTCGTGTTGGGATGCGTGGTCATCCTGCTGTTCTCCAAGGACAAGTTTCTCGAACCATCGAGGATCATCGGTTCGGAATCGCCCGAGGGCGATTTCCGCATCAACGAGCTGACCAGCAAGCGGTCTTTTCTGTTCGCCTATCTGGTCTATTCCTGCGGATTGCTGGTCGCGTATCTGCTGGTCTGTCTGGTGGGGCCGGGCTTTTTCTACGGGCTGGCCAACCCCGACGCGAAGCCCCCCGCGTGGTCGAAGGACGCGGCGTATCCGATCGGCGTCGCGCTTGCGCTGGTCGGCGTGCTGCCGCATGTGCCGCTGCTGGACCGGCTGGAGTCGCAATGGCGCAAGCTGATGCATGTGCGCGCGGAAATCCCGACGGCCGTCAACAATCTGATCCTGCGGCTGAGTTCAAGCCGCCTGTGCTACGAAAACTACCAGGACCTGCTCGACGCCGCGCCCGATTCCAGTTTCAAGCCGACGCGCGCGGATTTCGACGCCGAGGCCCGCAGCGACCTGAACCGCTGGGCGAGGATCTGCGCGCTGGTGGAGCGTTTCGGCTCGGTCTCCGAGGAAATCGAGGTGACCGCGTATCTCAAATCGGATTTCATCACCAAGTATCGGGATCTGATCGGGTCGTTCGAGGCGGATCGCAGCGCCATCGACGACCATCTGCAGGCGAGGCTGCAGCTGATGGAGCTCGAATCGCCCGGCGCCGACGCGCAGACCCTGCAGGACCGGAAGCTGACGCTGCTGCGTGAACGGCGCGAGGAGCTGAGCCGCCTGTTGCGGCGGGTCTACGCCTATCTCGCCTGCGCGATTCTGGATCGGCGCGATTCAGTGTCCGAGAAGCGCATCCTGCAGTTTCTGGGCTTTGAGCCCGACATTGCGCAGAAGCGGAAACGCAAGCGCGAGACCAACACCGTGGGCTACGCGTTTGTCGGCGCCTGCATCGCGACGCTGCTGTTCGCGGCGCTGGCGCCCTATATCGGGGATCTGAGCGGACTCACCCTTTTCCGCTGGCCGACGACCGAGGATCCCGGCGCGCCTTTCGTGCTGTTCTTGAGCTATTTCAGCGTGTTCGGCCCCGCGCTCCTGACCGCGCTCTGGTTTCGCCGGGTGCTGATCCGCAATGACGGCTGGATCGAGTCCGGCACGGATCTGCGCCTGCCGCCATTCGGATCGGTGGCGATGATGTTCGTGCTGGTGGCGATGGTGACGCTGGTTGCGCATTATCTGTCGCGCAGCTTTCTGGTCGGGCCGCAGAACCCGACGGTCTATTTCCAACTGGCCTTTCCCTATGTGCTGACCTTTTCGCTGTTCGGAGTCTCGGCGGCGATCATGCTGGATTACCTGCATGGCGCGCGGCGCGTGTTTCCGTGGATGGCGACGGGCTGCGTGGCGCTGATCGGCATCACCCAGTTCGGCGTGTCGTCGAACTACTATCGCAACAGTCTGGATGTGCTGGTCGCGGTCTATCCTGACTCGGCGGCGGATCTGAAGGCGATGATCCCGCGGTTCGAATCCGGCGCCATGCTCTATGACATCGTGACCGCGCTGGTGTTCGTGACGGCGTTCTATGTCGGGCTTGGGGTCACCTCCAGGCGGAGCCCTGCGCTGAGACCGCGTCGGAAAACCGCCTGACCGGGCCCGCCGCCCCTCACCGCGGCAGGTTCAGCACCGCCTTCAGCCCCCCGAGCCGGGCGCTGTCATGCAGGGTCAGCGCGCCGCCATGCCCGCGGGCGATGTCAAGCGCGATCGACAGGCCAAGCCCGACCCCGCCGCCCTCGTCCTGATTGCGCGACTCGTCAAGCCGGTTGAAGGCGCGAAACGCGTCCTCGCGCCGCGCCTCGGGGATGCCGGGGCCGTCATCCTCGACGCTGAATTCCACCGCGCGCGGGGTCAGGCGCGTGGTGATCTCCACCCGCGATCCGTAGCGCCCGGCATTGGCCACCAGATTGGTGAGCGCGCGGCGGATCGCGCCGGGGCGCAGCGGCGCGCTGTCGTCGTCCGGGGTCTCGATGCGCGCGCGCGCGGTCACCGACAGGCCCATGCGGCGCGCGTCCGCCGCCACCGCCTCGGCGATCCCGGCGGGGTCGCAGGCGGCCACCGGTTCGGCCTGCGCGCCGCGGGCGAAATCAAGGAACTCGCCCAGCATGCGCTCCATCTCGGCCACGTCGCGGGACAATTCGCGGGTCTCCTCGCTGTCCTCGGCCAGCGCCAGCGCCAGCTTCATCCGCGTCAGGGGCGTGCGCAGGTCGTGGCTGACGGCGGACAGCATCTTGGTGCGCTGGTCGATCTGGCGTTCGATGCGCCGGCGCATGTCGAGAAAGGCCCCCCCGGCGCGGCGGACCTCTTCGGCGCCCGCCGGGCGAAACGGTTCGATGCGCCCCTTGCCGAAGCTTTCCGCGGCGGCGGCAAGCTGCTTGATCGGGCGCACCTGATTGCGCAGGAACAGCACCGCCACCACCACCAGCAGCGCCGCGGTGACCATCATCCAGACCAGCAGCAGATGCGGGTTCGAGGCGATGGTGCGCTTGCGCGGAATGATCGCCCGCACCAGCCCCTTGCTGGTCAGGATGCGCACATCGGCGCTGCGCGGATCGGTGACCAGATCCACGGTGAGCGGGCGCTTCACCCGCGCCTTCAGCGTGTCCGCCAGCGCGTCGCCGGACACGTCGTAAAAGGCGCGCATGGCGTAGGCGGGCACCAGCGGGCCCTCGTCCAGATCCAGCCGGATGCCCAGCGGCCCGGCCAGCGCGTCAAGCCGTTTGCGGGCCAGCGCCACGGTCTCGGCCTCCTCGACAGCCTCGACGGCGTAGTTCAGCTCCAGCGCCACGGCGCCGGCCATCTGTTCGGTGACGCCGGCGTAATGGCGCTGGATGAACAGCAGCGCCACCACCGCCTGCAGCAGCACGATCGGCGCCACCAGGATGAGCACCGATCGCCCGAGCAGGCTTTTTGGCAGGTATTTCTTGAGCCAGGGCCACATGGTCAGCATTGTGTGGCGCAAGCGGCGCCCCCTTGCAAGCGGGCGCGCGCGCCAACCCGCCAGCAAAGGCCGCGCCATGCCCCCATTCGACCGCGACGCCACGGTGACCCATGGCGAACCCGAGGCGCTTGAGCCCGGCCTGCGCCGCGTCACCTGCGCCAATCCCGGGCCCATGACCTTCACCGGCACGCAAAGCTACATCGTCGGGCGCGGCGCGGTGGCGGTGGTGGATCCGGGGCCCGACGATCCGGCGCATGTCGACGCCATCCTCGCGGCGCTGGCGCCGGGGGAAACGGTGGCGAAGATCCTGCTCACCCACACCCATGCGGATCATTCGCCCAACGCCGCCGCGCTGGCGGCGCGCAGCGGGGCCGAGGTGCTGGGCTTCGGTCCCCACGGCGCCGGAACCTCGCCGCGCATGGCGGCGCTGGCGGCGAGCGGCGCGCATCTGGGCGGCGGCGAGGGCGCGGACCGCGCGGCGCGCCCGGATCGGACCCTCGCGGATGGCGAGCGGGTCGAGGGCGAAAGCTGGGCCCTGACCGCGCTGCACACGCCGGGGCATCTGTCAAACCATCTGTGCTTCGCGCTGGAGGCCGAGGGCATGACCCCGGGCGCGGTGCTGTCGGGCGATCACGTGATGGCCTGGGCCACCACCATGGTGTCGCCGCCCGACGGCGACATGATCGCCTTCATGGCCAGCCTGGCGCGGATGCAGGCGCGCGCGGACCGGATATTCTACCCCGGCCACGGCGCGCCGGTGCGCGATCCCGCGGCGATGATCGCATATCAGACCGCCCATCGGCGGATGCGCGAAAGCCAGATCCTCGACGCGCTGCCCGACGAGGGCGCCGACGTGGCGACCCTCACCGCGCGGATCTACGCCGACCTGGATCCGGCGCTGCACCCGGCGGCGTCGCGCAACGTGTTCTCGCATCTGATCGGGCTGGTGGAGGAGGGGCGCGCCGCCCATGACGGGCCGCTCTCCCCCGGCGCGCGGTTCCGCCCCGGCTGAGCCTCCGCGCCGGGCGCGAGCGGGCGCGCCGCCCCGCCGCCGATATCGCCTTTTGATGCGGCCGCGCAATCGGGTCGCGGGCCGAGCGCGCAGCGCGAGGCCGGGCCAAACGGGAGCCGTCCCCGTCAGGGGACGCGCGACGGGCGGGAGAGGTTCGCCTCGAAGTCGCCGCAGGCGTTTTCCCGTTGTTCGCCGCGGGGTTGACGGGCGTGCGCCTGGCGCGGCGTCAGTCGCAGATCTGCTGCAGCGCGATCCAGTCGCCGTCGTCCAGCGCCGGGATGAAGGGCGCGTCGCCGATCACGTCCGCGGCGCGGGCCGCCTCGGCGCGCGCGACCAGCCCAGGATGCGAGGCGACATAGCTCATCAGCCCCGTGGCGTCGCCATGCTCGTCGCGCAGGCGGGTGAAGAAATCCGCCAGCGCCGAGGCCGGCAGGCCGGCCCTGGCGAGGATCTCGTGCGCGGCCTCGTCGGCGGCGGTCTCGGCGTCCTGCTGGTAGGAGGCGTTCATCACCCGCTCGGTGACCGCGACCATCAGCGCGCCGCCGGTGAAATCGCCGACCAGCAGGCCCAGCACCCCCGCCGAGCCGGCGGCGCGCAGGGCTTCGCGGGTGGGGTCGCGGTGGATCACGTGGCCGATCTCATGGGCCAGCACCGCCGCCACCTCGTCGGGCGATTGCGCCGAGGCGATCAGCCCCTTCAGCAGCACGATATGCCCGCCGGGCGCGGTGAAGGCGTTTTCCAGATCGTCGTCGAACACCCGGATGGCCAGCGGGGCGTAGCTGTCGGCCTGCTCCTCCAGCCGCGCGGTCATCCGGTTCAGCGCCGCCAGCCCCTCGGGCGATTCGCAGAACCCGGCCTCGCCCTCGCCGATGAAGCGGGTGATCTGGGCGATCACCTGCGCGCCCATCTTCTGTTCCTGGGCCAGCGGGATCATCGGGGCCAGGCGTTCGGCCAGCGCCGGCACCAGCACGAAGACGATCAGCAGCACCGAGGCCACCGCCGCCGCGCCCCACAGCGCGATCTTGCGCAGCGCGCCGGGCGGGTGCGGGCGCTTGTCGAGATCGGGGCACACGGCGCGGATCGCCGCGATCATCTCGGAATCGCGGATGGTCAGGCGCTCGTCGCCCTGGATTTCCGGCGCGAGGCGCAGTTCGTCCACGCCCCCGCGCCCGTCCAGCGCGGTGAGGCTGGCCAGCGCCCAATGGGCGATCGGGGTGTCGTCGGCGCCCAGCAGCGTCAGCGAGGATTCGCCGAACTTGACGATCACCTCCCGCCCGCGCGCGGTCTCGCCGTCGAAATATTCGCCCTCCGCTTCCAGCAGCGCGTATTTGCCGAGGGCCGTGGTTCGTTTCACTGGTCTCATGTCAGCCCGCTTGTCGCCGGCGAATCCGGCGTGATGGTGGCGATGGTCTCAGAACGCCGCGCCCACGTCGAGCGCATCGGCGAAGCCGCCCGCCTCGATGGCCTCGTCGCGGTCGCGCTGCTGCGCCCCGGCCAGCGCCCCGGCCCCGGTCATCCCGGCGGTGGCCACGATCAGCCGCAGGCGCGGCTGCTGGATCAGGGTCTGGCTCAGCGCCGACATCACCGCCAGGATCACCACGTAAAGCGCGATCGACGCGGTGACAACCAGCGGTTTCACGGCGTCGCCCGACGCCTGATGATCGCCGGCCATCGACAGCGCCGCCCAGACCAGGGCCGTCACCATGATCGCCAGCGCGCCAACGGCCAGCGCAAAGCCGAAACCCGCCCGCAGATAGATCCACAGCAAGCTGCGCGCGTTGAGCGTCGAGGTGAGGCCGGCCTCCGGCCCGATCGACAGGTTGGCCAGAACGTAGCGGGTCTTCCTTGCGCTGTAGAGCGCCAAGAACAGCATGACCGTCAGCGCCAGCCCGGCCATGACCGCCATGGAGCCCATCAGCGCCGCGACGTCCCCCGGCGGAATGTCGGCGCCGTCGGCCTGCGCCCGGCTCGCCCTGTCGATGAGCGGCGTCGTGTTGACGTAGAAAAAGCCGACCGCCGCGAGCCCCGCGCCCCAGACCGGCAGCCAGGCGGGCAGCAGCGCCAGCCAGCGCCCGCCCTGGGATATGCGCAGGTCGCCGAAATGGCAGCGGTCGTTGACATGCTTGGTGAGCAGGAACTGCGCCATGGGCGTCAGCAGCCCGAGGCTCGCCGCCGCGACGCCGTAAAGCAGCAGCGCCTTCAGCGCATAGCGCCACGCGCCCTTGTCCATGCCCAGCCGGATGCCCCGCCAGCGGGTGCGCGCCATCAGATAGCGCCGGGCGCGATAGCTGGCGTAGTAGATCAGCGGCAGCGCCGACAGCAGCGACAGGTTGGCCGCCAGCGGATTGCCCCGGAACGCCGAAATGCCGAAATAGGCCAGCGCCAGGTTGACCAGCCCGAGATAGACCGCCAGCACCACCGCCGCGACCAGAAAGCCGAGGAATTTCTCGCCCGGCGTGCCGGTGTATTCCAGCCGTTCGCCGAGCAGACGGATCGAGGACCAGTAGTGCCGCCGCATTCGGGTGATCATCCAGAACCGGTAGATCCCCAGCGTCAGCACCGTCAGCAGCGTGGCGTTGAACACCAGCCTGAACAGCCGCCAGGCCCCGCCGTCATAGCTCAGATCGTCCTCGGCCTCGTCCTCGGCCTCGTTCGGGGGCGGGGGCGGGGGCGGGGGTTGGCGCCCTGGACGGGGGATGGCGGGAATGTCGAGCGTCGAATTCATCCGGGCGATCCTTGCGCCATGCGCCGCGCGGCGCGGCGGCCTTGAAACTGCGCCGCCCGGCGCGGGGGCCGTGAAACTGCGCCGCGCGGCGCGGCGGTCCTGAAACTGCGCCGGCGCGCGGTCGAATCGGCGGCGCGTCGCGGTGATGGGCGCTGCATACAGGCCGCGCCGGCGGGTGTCATGGCGCCGGGCTCGCGCGCGACCCCGGCGCCGCGCTCACAACCCGCCGAGATCCAGCGCGTCCGAAAACCCGTCGGCGTCCATGGAATCGTCCCTGGCGCGCTGGCGCACCTCGTCAAGGGTGTCGAGCCCGGTGAAGCTGGTCGCGGCGCAGAGATTGCCGTGCAGGGTGCGGAAATACACCGCCAGCCACAGCCACATGCCGAAGATCGTGGTCAGCATGTAGTTCACCGCGAAGGACATCAGCAGCAGACTCTGCCCGCGCCAGGTGCGCAGCCCCTCGAAGAACAGGTCCGCGGCCTCGCCGCCGACCAGGCCGGGATCGCCGTGGCTTTCGCCCTCGACGGCGGTGGCGGCCAGGTAGGGGATGGCGACGACGATGGCGATCAGCGCGTAGATCCCGGCGCCGGGCCACAGGCTCTTGAGAAAGGTTTTCAGATAGGCCTGCGCCAGCGAATCGGCGCCGAAGACGCAGTGGGGGGTCACGCCGGCGATGCGCCGGGCGTTCATGAACAGGCGCATCTCGCCGGCGAGATAGGCGACCATGGCCATGGCCATGAACAGCGCGCCGCCCACCAGCAGCGCCAGCATGGACAGCAGGTCGATGTCCTCCAGCCAGGCGCCGATCGCCTGCGTCGCGTCGCGCATCTGCGGCATGGCCAGCAGCGCCGCGCTTCCGGCGACGATCAGCCACATCGCGCCCCAGACCGGCATCAGCCGCCAGGCGCCGCCCTCGAAGCGGAACCGTTCGTCGCCCCAGAAGGAATGATTGGTCAGGTAGCGTTCCCGCGCCACCCGCCAGAACGGCCAGAGCAGCCCGGCCGAGGCGATCACCAGCGGCGTCCACAGCGCCCAGCGCGCCACCAGCCCGAGGCCCGAGCCGTCCATGCCCAGGCGCAGGCCCCGCCAGCGGGTGCGCGTCAGCCGGTAGCGCCGCGCCCGATAGATGGCGTATTGCGCCAGCGGCGTCAGGGCGATGGCCGCGATGACCAGCGTGCGGCTGAAATCATCGCCGAAAGAGGCGGTCATGCCGAGGAACATCAGCGTCAGGTTGGTCGCCGCCAGCGTCGCGCCCACGAAGATGACGGCGATCATGGCGCCGACGAACAGCTCCACCCCGCGCCCGGTGTATTCGAAGGGCTCCTCGCCGATCAGCGTATGCGACCAGACGGCGCTGCGCTGGGCGGTCTTCATCCAGAACCGGAAGAAACCCAGCGTCAGGATGGTGGCGAGCCCCTGCCAGATGGCGATGCCGCTCAGCAGCCCGCGGTCGTCGGCGAAGACCAGCTTCGCCTCGCCGCGCCCGGCAGGGGCCGAGGGGCCGGCGCGCTCCAGCTGGATGCGACGGCCGGACCCGCCATTCCCGGTCGAGTCGCCGGTCGCGTCGTTGTCGCGCGGGGCGGGGCCCGGGCCGGAGCCCGTGGCCTCGTTGGCGAGGAAACCGGCCCCGGTTCGGGTCGCGCGGCGGTCGTCCGGGCCGGGGCCGACCGCGCGCGCGGCGCCGGATTCGGGGGGTGGCCCTGCGGCCGACCTGGCGGCGGGCCTGGCGGTCTGAACCGCGGGCGGGCTTGCGGCGTCGTCGTCGGCGGCGGCGGCGGGCGGCGCCTTGGACCCCGGGCCGTCATCGCCGTAAAGCTGGCTCGGGCCGTCGACGATGACATCGCCGAACAGTTCGACGATGTCTTCCCGTTCGCGACGCTGGGGTCTTTTTCTCATGACGCACTCCACGCATAATCGGTGCGGAGCATAGCGCAGAATGACGCTCAGGTGAACGCTGAACCGCCCGACGCCGGCGCCAATCGCCGGCGTCGGGCGGATTTCAGCCTTAACGATCCGGGTGGGCGTAGTTCATGGCCGCCAACTGCTTGCGCAGCAGCAGTTTCGAAATCTTTCCGGTGGCGGTGTGCGGCAGCGCCTCGACGAACACCACGTCGTCGGGGATCTGCCATTTGGCGATGTGCCGGCCCACGAGGTCGAGGATCGCCGCTTTCTCCGGTTCGCCGCCCGGCGCCGGGACCACCACCAGGATCGGGCGCTCGCCCCATTTGGGGTGGCTGACGCCGATGGCGGCGGCCTCGGCCACCTGCGGATGGGCGATGGCGGCGTTTTCCAGCTCGATCGAGGAAATCCACTCGCCGCCCGACTTGATCACGTCCTTGGAGCGGTCGGTGATGCGCACATAGGCGTGTTCGTCCATGGTCGCCATGTCGCCGGTGTCAAACCAGTTTTCGGCGTCGACGGCGAGGTCGTCATGCTTGTGATAGCGACTGACCACCCCCGGCCCCCGCGCCCAGAGCCGCCCCTGCGAGGCATCGTCCCAGGGCAGGTCCCTGCCGTCGTCGTCGGTGATCCGGAGGTCGACGGTGAAGGGCGGGTGGCCGACCGTGGTCTGCACGTCGATGCGCCCCGCGGCGTCGCGGGCGGCCGCCTCGGGCTTGAAGGTGCAGACCGTGCCCAGCGGCGACATCTCGGTCATGCCCCAGGCGTGCATCACCTGCACGCCGTAATCATGCTGGAACGCCTCGATGACGGCGCGCGGGCAGGAGGATCCGCCGATCACCACCCGTTTCAGGGTGCTCAACTTCAGGTCGTTGGCGCGCATGTGCTGCAGCAGCCCCAGCCAGATCGTGGGCACGGCGGCGGTGAGCGTGACGCCCATCTCCAGCATCTCGTGAAGCGCTGGCGCGGTCATGTCGCGGCCCGGCATCACCAGCGCGGCCCCGACCATGGGCGCCGAATAGGCCAGCCCCCAGCCATTGGCGTGGAACAGCGGCACCACCGGCATCACCACGTCGCGCGAACTGACCCCCACCACGTCGGGCTGCACCGACACCAAGGCGTGCAGCATGTTGGAGCGGTGCGAATACAGCACCCCCTTGGGGTTGCCCGTGGTGCCCGAGGTGTAGCAGAGCCCGCAGGGGTCGGTTTCGTCGCCCGCGGCCCAGTCGAAATCGCCGTCCTGCGCGGCGATCATCTCCGCGTAGCAGATCGGGTCCGGCAGCGTGGTCTCGGGCATGTTGGCCCGGTCGGTCATGATGACGTAGCGTTCGACCTGCGGCAGCTTTTCGACCAGCGGCTCGATGACCCCGACAAGGTCGGGGTCGAGCATCAGCACCCGGTCGCCGGCGTGGTTGATGATGTAGTCGAGCTGCTCGGCGAACAGGCGCGGGTTCAGCGTGTGCATGATCGCCCCGGCGCCGGTGACGCCATACCAGACCTCCATGTGGCGCGCGGTGTTCCAGGCCATCACGCCGATGGCGTCATGGCGCCCGTAGCCCATGGCGGCCAGCGCCTGCGCGCATTTCCTGGCGTTGTCGCGGATCCCGGCCCAGTCGGTTCGGGTGATCGGGCCTTCGACGCTGCGGCTGACGATCGGCCGGTGGGCGTGGAACTTGGCGGCGTGGTCGATGATGGCGTTGACGCGCAGCGGCCAGTCTTGCATCTGCCCGAGCATGGGCGGTCCTCCCTTTGGCGAATTCGCCGGGAGACTAGCATCATCGCGTCGCCTGTGAAGAGCCGGCGCGCGCCCGGTCTGCGGGTCCGGCCCGAATTGCCGGCCCGGCTGCGCCAGCCCGTCGCCCGGTCCGGCCCGGCCGATCGGATCCATGAGGTCAGGCGGCGTCCCCCCGCGCTTCGTTCGCCAGCCCGGCCCCTGGCGGCCTCGCGGGCCGAAATCGGGCCGAATGCGGGGCGGTTTCGGAACGCCGAGCCGGATAGTGCGCGGCAATCACGGCGGCGCGGGGCCGATCGGGTCCCAATTGCGGCCCCGGCTTGCGGCGGGGAATCGGGGCGGCGTTCATCGCCTGCGGGCCGCGTCAACCTGCCCGGGCGGCGCTTCGATCCGCCCCGGGCCGCCGTGATCGTCGCTTTCCGGCGAAATCCCTGCAATGGATGGGTTTTGGCGGGGTGGCGGGCGGTGGTTTCCAGATTTAGACATTGATGAACGCCGCGCCTCGGGTTAACGTAACCCGGTGTTTGCATTCATATGAGTTTATCGAAATCGCGTAACCTTCACGGAAGGGAACGACATCATGAAGTTTTCAATCGCATTGGCCGCCGCGCTGTCATTCGGAATCGCAGGCGCCGCGCTGGCCGTGCCGGTCGGCGGCACCGGCAATGTCACCAATAACGTCATCTTCGGATCGGGCAACGCCAACGGATCCTTCACCGGCATTCAGAGCAACGGCCTGGAACTGGCCCTGCGCGGCAAGCTGCGCTACAACTTGGCGGGCGTGGCGGAGAACACGTTCAACTACGACGGCGATCACACCTACCAGTTCGATCCGGCGAATTCCGTCGCGCCCGCGAACCGGTCGATCTTCAACTTCGAATGGTCGATCAACACCGATTTCGACGGCTCGGCGGGCGGGCGCAAGATCGGTGATCTCAGCTACCAGTTGTCCATGTCCGGCCCGGGAGTGACCGCGGCTCCGTTCGATCCTTATGCGGTGCTTTTTGCTGACCACTCGTTCGGCGACAATGGGACGGCTCAAGGCGCTGGCGCGGAGGCCACAGGGGTGCCGTCGTTCTTTCAGCTGAAGGCCAACAACAACCTGTCCCAGCAATCCTGGAACCTGGGATTCGGGTTCTCGGGCACGCCCCAGGCCAACGGCACTTACACGTTCAACCTGGAAGCCTTCAACGGCATGGCTTCGCTCGGCTCCACGTCCATCGACGTGATCGTCGGGGCGGTGCCGCTGCCCGCGGGCGTGCCGCTGATGGCCGCGGTGGTGGGGGCGCTGGCCTTCTTCGCGCGCAGGTCCGACGGCAAGGCCGCCTGACGACCACGCAGCGCGACGGCATGGGCCGGACGCGCGGACAGGAACGCGAACAAACGCCCCGGACCATCGTCCGGGGCGTTCTTGCTTTCGCCTGCGGCGGCGGGGTCAGGCGGCCTGCTTGTCCGCCGCGAAGCGCCCATAGAAGCTTTCGCCCTTGTCGGCCATGTCGCGCAGCAGCGCGGGGGGCGCGAAGCGTTCGCCATGGCGCGCCGCCAGCCCGTCGCAGATCTCCACCGCCTTGCCGGCGCCGAGGATGTCGAGCCAGGAAAACGGCCCGCCCGACCACGGCGCGAAACCCCAGCCGAGCACCGCGCCCACGTCGCCCTCGCGGATGTCCATGAGCACGCCTTCCTCGAGCGCGCGCACCGCCTCCAGCGTCTGGGCCATCATCAGACGGTGCTGCACCTCGGTGACCTCGGGCTGGTCGTCGCGCACAGGGAACAGGTCGCGCAGGCCGGGCCAGATGCCGATGCGCTTGCCCTTCGCGTCGTAGTCGTAGAAGCCGGCCTTGGTCTTGCGCCCCAGCCGCCCGAGATCGAACAGTTTCTGCACCACCGCGTCGCCGGGGTTTTCGGGATAGGCGTCGCCCAGCGCGGCCCGGGTCGCCACCATGATCTTTTCCGCGAGGTCGATCGAGGTCTCGTCGCCCAGTTGCAGCGGCCCCAGCGGCATGCCCATCTGGCGCGCGGCGTTTTCGATCAGCGCCGGCTCGACGCCCTCGGCCACCATGCGGTTGGCCTCGGCGCCGTAGGGGATGATGCAGCGGTTGGCGTAGAAGAACCGCGCGTCGTTGACCACGATCGGCGTCTTCCTGATCTGGCGCACGAAGTCCAGCGCCCTTGCCACGGCCTCGTCGCCGGTCTGCCGGCCCTTGATGATCTCCACCAGCAACATGCGGTGCACGGGCGAAAAGAAATGGATGCCGATGAAGCGATCCGGGCGCAGCGACGCCTTGGCCAGTTCCGAAATCGGCAGGGTCGAGGTGTTGGTGGCGAAGATCGCGTCCTCGGGGATCTCGGCCTCGGCCTGTCGGGTGACGCCGGCCTTGACGGCCACATCCTCGAACACCGCCTCGACGATCAGATCGCAGCCCTTGAGCGCCGCGTAATCAGGGGTGGCGGTGACGCGGGCGAGGATTTCGGCCTTTTGCTCCGCCGTCACCTTCTTGCGCTTCACGCCCTGGTCCAGCAGGCCCTCGACGGTGGCGAGGCCGCGATCCGCGGCCTCCTGGTCGCGGTCCATCAGCACAACCTCGATGCCGACGCGGGCCGACACGAAGGCGATGCCCGCGCCCATCATCCCGGCGCCCAGCACGCCGAGCTTCTTCACCCGCATGTCCTTCACGCCCTCGGGGCGCACGGCGCCTTTTTCCAGCGCCTCCTTGTTGAGAAACAGGGTGCGGATCATCGCCTCGGAACTGGGATTCATCAGCACCCTGGTGAACCAGCGCGCCTCGATGCGGATGGCGGTGTCAAAGGGGACCAGCATGCCCTCGTAGACCGCCGCCAGCAGCGCCTTGGGGGCCGGATAGGCGCCCTGGGTCTTGCCGTGGATCATCGCCGAGGCGCCGACGAATGTCTGGAAGCCCATGGGGTGATAGGGGGCGCCGCCGGGCTGCTTGAAGCCCTTCTTGTCCCAGGGCTTGATGATGTCGTCATGGGCGGCGTTCAGCACCCATTCCTTCGCCCGGGCCTGCAACTGATCCGCCGGGACCACCTCGTCGATGACGCCCTGCGCGCGGGCCTTGGCGGGGGCGAACATCTTGCCTTCGATCAGCCAGGGCGCCGCGGCCATGACCCCGAGCATCCGCGCCAGCCGGGTCGTGCCGCCGGCGCCGGGAAAGATGCCGACGAGGATTTCCGGCAGGCCGATCTTCGCCTTGGGGTTGTCGGCGGCGATGCGCCGGTGACAGGCGAGGCCCAGTTCCAGCCCGATCCCGGCGGCGGTGCCGGGGCAGGCCCAGACGATCGGCTTGCCGCCCTTGTTGGTCTTGGGCGCCATGCCCGCGCGTTCGATCTTGCGCAGCAGATGGTGCATCTGCATCACGCCGTCGAACAGCCCGCGCGCCGGATCGTCCCCGGCCGAGGCCTTCATCCCGGCGAGGATGTTGAGATCCATGCCGCCGGCGAAATCCTTCTTCGCAGAGGTGAGGATCAACCCCTTCACCGCGTCATCGCCCAGCGCCTTGTCGACGCCGTTGGAAAGCTGTTCCAGCCCCTCCAGCGTCATCACGTTCATGGAGCGGCCCGGCAGGTCCCAGCTTAGCGTCGCGACGCCGTCGGAATCCACGGAGTAGTTGAAAATATCGGTCATTGTCAGGTCCTTCCGCTGCTTGCGGTCATTCGACAGGGGCGCCGTCGCGCCGGGTGAACCGGCTGCGGCCGCCCTCAAGACGGTGGATCATGTCGACATCGGAATAGTGGCAGGCATCGTCCGGCGCCCGCGTGCCGATGACGAGGAATGTGGCCTCGGCGTCGGAGCGGTTCAGCAGGTGGTGGCCGTTGGGGGTGTTGCTTGGCCAGCCAATGGCGTCGCCGGGCCTCACCGGGGTCTCGCCGTCGTCTTCCACCAGCACCAATTCGCCGCTGACGATCCAGGCGAATTCGTCCTCATGGCTGTGCCAGTGGCGCAGCGAGGATTTCGACCCCGGCTGCACCGTCACCAGGCAGGCGCCGAACTGGGTCAGCCCGGCGGCGTCGCCGAGATCGCGAAACGCCCGGCTGCCCATCTCGGCGGCGTGGGGTTCGGGATAGGACGACCCGCGCTGCACCGGGACCGCGTCGATGTCGATTTTCGGCATCAGACCCGCTCGATGATCGTCGCGGCGCCCATGCCCGAGGCGACGCAGAGCGTGGCCAGCGCCGTGCCCTTTCCGGAGCGTTCCAGTTCGTCCAGCGCGGTGGAGATGATCATCGCCCCGGTGGCCCCCAGCGGGTGGCCCATGGCGATGGCCCCGCCATTGACGTTGACCTTCGAATGATCCACGTCGAAGGCCTGCATGAAGCGCAGCACCACGGCGGCAAACGCTTCATTCACCTCGAACAGGTCGATGTCGGCGATGCTCATGCCCGCCGTCGCGAGGATCTTTTCGGTCACCGGCACCGGGCCGGTGAGCATGATCGTCGGGTCGGTGCCGATGCGCCCCACCGCCCTGATGCGGGCGCGGGGTTTCAGGCCCATGGCCTCGCCGGCCTCAAGCGAGCCCACCAGCAGCCCGCAGGCGCCATCGACGATGCCCGAGGAATTGCCCGCGTGGTGCACGTGGTTGATCTTTTCCATCTCCGGGTATTTCAGCAGCGCCACGGCGTCGAAGCCGGGCATCGTCTCGCCCATGTCCTTGAAGGACGCCTTCAATCCCCCGAGGCTCTGCATGTCGGTGCCCGGGCGCAGGAATTCGTCGCGATCGAGGATCGGCAGGCCGTTCTGGTCGCGCACGGTCATCACCGATCCGGCGAAGCGGCCTTCTTCCCAGGATTTCGCCGCCCGCTTCTGGCTTTCCACCGCGTAGGCGTCGCAATCGTCGCGCGAAAACCCGTATCTGGTGGCGATGATGTCGGCCGAGATGCCCTGCGGCACGAAATAGGTCTTCATCGCCAGCGTCGGATCGACGGCGATCGCCGCGCCGTCCGATCCCATGGGCACGCGGGACATCATCTCCACCCCGCCGGCCACATACATGCCGCCGGCGCCCTTGGCCTGGTTGGCGGCGAGGTTCACCGCCTCCATCCCCGAGGCGCAGAAGCGGTTGATGGCGAGGCCCGGCGCGCGTTCGTCGAAATCCGAATACAGCACGGCGGAGCGCGCCAGGCAGGCGCCCTGCTCGCCGACCTGGGTGACGTTGCCCCAGATCACGTCCTCGACCTGCGACGTGTCGAGCCCCTCGTTGCGGCGCATCAATTCGTTCAGCACCTCGGCGGACAGGCGCACGGAGGTGACTTCGTGCAGGCTGCCGTCGCTTTTGCCCTTGCCGCGCGGGGTGCGCACGGCGTCGAAGATGTAAGCCTCGGTCATCTGAAGCGGTCCTTTCCGGTCAGGCCTTGAGCGGCATGAGATCATAGGGCGCCACCCAGCCGGGCATCGCCTTGATGCGCGCCAGCCAGGCGGTGATGTTGGGGAATTCGGCGAGCTCGAAAGGCAGTTCGCCGTCGTAATACAGGTAGCCGCAGATCGACAGATCGGCGATGGACAGCCCCGGCGTGGCGACGAAATCGCGATTTTCGAGGCGTTTGTCGAGCGCCTTCAGCGCGATGCGCATGCGCCCGCTCAGAAAGGCGAGCGCGCCGGGGTCGCGTTTGTCCTCGGGCAGGAAGTGGGCGATGAAGCGCAGCGGCGCGAGGGTGCTGGTGAACGAATAATTGTCCCAGAACAGCCAGCGCAGCACCTCGCGGCGCTCGTCGGAATCGGCCCAACCGAACTTGCCTTCCTTTTCCACCAGATAATCGAGCATCACCCCGGACTGGCTGAGGCAGAGCCCGTCATGCTCCATCACCGGCACCTGCGCCACTTCGTTGAGCGCGGTGAAGGCCGGGTCGCGATGCGCGCCCTCCATGAAATTCACGAAGACCGGTTCCCAGTCGGCGCCCGCCAGTTGCAGATACAGCGCCACCTTGTAGGCGTTTCCGGACTGGCCGAAGCAATGCAGTTTGTAGGTCATTCGTTTCTCCCTGAAAGGTCCGGGCGGCCGCGCGGGGTCCTGGCGCGGTCGTCCCGGTCTGCGATCGGCGCCGGCCGTCCCGGTTCGGGATCGTCATGGCGTGAGGCGCGCCGGGCGCGGGCGCCCGGCGCGAAGCTTCAACCTGGTTCAGAACGCCGCTTCGTCCAGCGCCATCACCGTGTCGGCGCCCGACTGGATGCGGGCCAGCCGCAGCCCGGTCTCGGGCAGCATCCGCGCCATGTAGTAGCGCCCGGTGGCGATCTTGGCGGCGTAGAACGGGTCGTCGGCGCCTGAGTCGATCGCCGCCTGCGCCGCCCTGGCCATGCGCGCCCAGATCAGTCCGAGACAGACATGGCCGAACAGATGCATGAAATCCGAGGACCCGGCCAGCGCGTGGTTGGGGTTCTTCATGCCATGCTGCATGAAATACATCCCCGCCGCCTGCAGATCCCTGGATCCCTGTTTCAGCGGGTC
This sequence comes from Oceanicella sp., assembly GCF_056449545.1. NCBI lineage: Bacteria > Pseudomonadati > Pseudomonadota > Alphaproteobacteria > Rhodobacterales > Paracoccaceae > Oceanicella > Oceanicella sp. The sequence goes on from NZ_JBWOMN010000022.1 coordinate 26,102, forward strand.
GAGGAAATCCTTCGCAAACGCCGCGTCGCCGGCATTGTCCTTGATGAAGCCCTTGACCATGTCGAAGAACGCCATCACGTGCTTGCCGCCGTCCTGCGCCAGCTTGCGGCCCACGAGGTCGAGCGCCTGCACGCCGTTCGCGCCCTCGTAGATCATGGCGATGCGGGCGTCGCGCACGAATTGCGACATGCCCGATTCCTCGATATAGCCATGGCCGCCGAACACCTGCTGCGCCTGGGTCGCCATTTCATAGGCCTTGTCGGTCAAAAACCCCTTCAGCACCGGGGTCATCAGCGCGATCAGCCCGGCGGCGTCCTTGTCGCCGGCGCGGTGGTCGGCGTCGATCAGCGTCGCGCCCCACAGGGTGAAGGCGCGGGCGCCCTCGACGAAGGATTTCTGGTCCATGAGCATGCGGCGCACATCCGGGTGCACGATCAGCGGATCGGCGGGTTTTTCGGGGGCCTCGACCCCGGTCACGGCGCGGCCCTGCAATCGGTCGCGCGCATATTCCGCCGCGTTCTGATAGGCGACCGCCGCCTGGGACAGCCCCTGCATGCCAACCCCGACCCGGGCCTCGTTCATCATGGTGAACATGGCCCGCAGGCCCTTGTGCGCCTCGCCCAGCAGGTAGCCGGTGGCCTCGTCGTAATTCATCACGCAGGTGGAATTGCCGTGGATGCCCATCTTTTCCTCGAGCATCCCGCAGGACGCGCCGTTGCGCGCGCCAAGCGAGCCGTCCTCGTTGATGAGGAATTTCGGCACGATGAACAGCGAGATGCCCTTCACGCCCTCCGGCCCGCCGGGGATCTTGGCCAGCACCAGATGGATGATGTTGTCCGACAGGTCGTGTTCGCCGGCCGAGATGAAGATCTTCTGGCCGGTGATCTTGTAGGATCCGTCATCCTGCGGGTCCGCCCTGGTGCGCAGCAGCCCCAGATCCGTGCCGCAATGGGGCTCGGTGAGGTTCATGGTGCCGGTCCATTCGCAGGAGATCATCTTCGGCAGATAGGTGGCCTTCTGTTCGTCGCTGCCATGGGCGTGGATCGCCGATTGGGCGCCGTGGGTCAGGCCCGCATACATGCAGAACGCCATGTTGGCCGAGGAATGCATTTCGCCGACCGCGGTCGCCAGCACATAGGGCATGCCCTGGCCGCCGTAGTCGGGATCGCAGTCGAGCCCGGTCCAGCCGCCCTCGCGCACCATGTCGAACGCCGCCTTGAACCCTTCGGGCGTGCGCACCACGCCGTTTTCCAGGGTGCAGCCCTGCTTGTCGCCCACCGCGTTCAGCGGGGCCAGCACGTCGCGGGCGATCTTGCCGGCCTCGTCGAGAATGGCGGCGGTGAAATCCGCGTCCATCTCGTCATAGCCCTGAATGTCGGATTCGTGGATCTTCAGGGTCTCGTGCAGCACGAATTTCATGTCGCGGAGCGGGGGCGTGTAGCTGGGCATGGCGGTTTTCCTTGAAAAGCGTCTGCGGTCGAATGGATGCGGCGGCGCTGTGCGGCGCCCCGCCGGCGGTCACTGCGCGGCGCGTCGGGATTCGCGATTCGCGATCTCGTTGCGGGCCTGATCCACGAGGTCGTGAAGCTCGCTGATCGCGTCCTCCAGTTCGGCCTTCTGGGATTCGAGCTTGCCGATCTGGGCCTCGGCATGTTCGACCCATTGCGACATCTGGGTCATCTGCCCGTCATTGACGTCGTAAAGCTCCAGCCATTCGCGGATCTCGTCAAGCGAGAAACCGAATCGCTTGCCGCGCAGGATCAGCTTCAGCCGCGCGCGGTCGCGATGGGTGAACAGGCGTTTCTGGCCGTCGCGCACCGGCGACAGCAATTCCTTGTATTCGTAGAATCGCAGGGTGCGGGGGGTCACGTTGAAGCCCGCGCACATCTCGCTGATGGTGCTGTAGGTCTCGGTCATGCCGGGTTCCCTGTGTGGTTTCGATTCTCGGGATCGAATATGGTTGACGTTGACGTAAGATGCAATAGCGTCAACTTGCGAGTCGGGAACTTTCTTGCCGCCGCGCCGGGTTGGACCGCGGCGCATCGACAGGGTCGGGCGGGCTGGGATAGACCGATGGCGGGCAACGGAAGGGCCGGACATGAACGACGACGAGGCGATTCGGAAACAGGCGCGGCAGGGCCAGCAATTCATCAACGCCATCCCCCATATTCGCGAATTGAACATGGAGATGCTGTCGATCGGCAACGGCGAGGCGAAGATGCGCGTGCCCTATGACGCCCGCCTGATCGGCGACCCGGCGACCGGGGTGATCCATGGCGGCGTGCTGACGGCGCTGCTGGACAGCTGCTGCGGCGCGGCGGTGATGACCCATCCCTCGGGGCCGACCAACACCGCCACCATCGACCTGCGCATCGACTACATGCGCGCCGCGCGCCCCGGCGACGCGGTGATCGCCCACGCCACCTGCTACAAGGCCACCCGATCGGTGGCCTTCGTGCGCGCCGTGGCCTACGAAACCGACAGCGACGACCCGGTGGCCTCGGCCCATGGCGCCTTCACCGTGGATCGCGCGCCCAAGCAGGAGCGCGGCGCATGACCGGCGCGGCCCCGAGACGCAAGATCGAATCCGTGCAGGTGATCAAGGCCCGGCGCGAGGCGGCGCTGACCCGGCTGACCGGCGGCATCCCCTATGCGCAGTTCCTCGGCGTGAGCTTCGAGCGCATGGGCGACGAACTGACCGCGAAGCTCGCCTACAGCGACAAGCTGATCGGCAACCCGTTCCTGCCGGCGATCCATGGCGGCGTCACCGGGGCGTTTCTGGAACTGTCGGCGCAGGTGGAACTGGCCTGGTCCATCGTCTGGCAGCGCATGGAATCCGGCGGTCCGGCGGCGGCGGCGATCGAGCGGGGCGAATTCCCGCCCATGCCCAAGACGGTGGATTTCACCGTCGATTATCTGCGCACCGGCCTGCCGCGCGACGCTTATGCGCGGGCTTTCGTCAATCGGTCCGGGCGGCGCTACGCCTCGGTGCGGGTCGAGGCCTGGCAGGACAATCGCGCCCGGCCCTTCGCGGCGGCGACCGGGCATTTCGTCATGCCGCGGCTGGATGGCTGACCCTACAGGCGTCATGCGGCTCAGCAATCGCCGGGTGCTGAAGATCGCGCTGCCCATCATGCTGTCCAACGCCACCGTGCCGCTGCTCGGCGCCGTCGACACCGGCGTGGTCGGGCAGTTGGGGGCCGCGGCGCCGATCGGCGCGGTGGGCGTGGGCGCGATCATCCTCGGCTTCGTCTACTGGTCCTTCGGGGCGCTGCGCATGGGCACCACCGGCATGGCGGCGCAGGCGCGCGGCGCCCGCGACGACGCCGAGACGGGCGCGATCCTGATGCGCGCGCTTATGGTGGCGCTGGCGGCGGGCGCGGCCTTCGTGATCGCGCAGGGGGCGGTGTTCCGGGCGGCCCTCGCGCTGTCCCCGGCTTCGGTCGAGGTCGAAACGCTGACCCGCGCCTATCTGCAGATCCGCATCTGGGGCGCGCCCGCGACCATCGGGCTCTACGCGCTGAACGGCTGGTTGATCGGGACCGAGCGCACCGGCGCGGTGCTGGCGCTGCAATTGTGGATGAACGGGCTCAACATCGCGCTGGATCTGTGGTTCGCGCTGGGGCTGGGCTGGGGGGTGGAAGGCGTGGCGATCGCCACCCTGATCGCCGAGACCAGCGGCGCCGCGCTGGGGCTGTGGCTGTGCCGCGCGGGTTTCGCGGGCAACCAGTGGCGCGACTGGGGGCGGGTGTTCGACCGCGCGAAGCTGGCGCGCATGGCGGCGGTGAACGGCGACATCATGGTGCGCTCGCTGCTGCTGCAATTCGGGTTCGCGTTCTTTCTGTTCCAGTCGGCGCGCGAGGGCGACCTGGCGCTGGCGGCGAACCAGATCCTGCTGCAGTTCATGAATTTCACCGCCTACGCGCTGGACGGCTTCGCCTTCGCCGCCGAGGCGCTGGTGGGCGTGGCCTTCGGCGCCCGCGACCGCGCCGCGCTGCGCCGCGCGGCGCGGCTGACAAGCCTGTGGGGGCTTGGCTGCGTGACCTTGCTGGCGGCGGCGTTCGCGGTTGCGGGCGGGGCGATCATCGACGCGATGACCACCGCGCCCGAGGTGCGGGCGATGGCCCGCGACTATCTGTTCTGGATGGCGGCGGCGCCGCTGGTCGGGCTGCCCGCCTGGATGTTCGACGGCATCTTCATCGGCGCGACGCGGGCGCGGGACATGCGCAACGCCATGCTGCAATCGGTTCCGGTCTATCTGCTGGCCTGGGCGGCGCTGACGCCGGTGTTCGGGGTGCATGGGCTGTGGGCGGCGATGCTGGCGTTCTTCGCCATGCGCGGCGTGACGCTGGGTTTCCGATACCCGGCGCTGGAGCGCGCCGCCGCGCCTGCGCCCGGATTCGGAGGCTGACCGCGCGGTTTGCGCCGCCGTCCCATGAAATCGGCAAGGCCGATTTTCCCCGGCCACAGGCCGGGGCCCGGCGCTTGCGCCGGGTGGGACGGCTGGGCCGCGCCCCGCTCGCAGGTTTGCGCGCCGGGCGACGCCGTCAGAGAAAGCTCTGGGGGTCGATGTCGATCACCACGGTCACGCCGGGCTCCGGGCGCACCGCGGCGCGCCATTTGCGCAGCGCCGTCTGCAGGGGCGCGCCCTTGGGGGCCTTGACCAGCAGCCGCACCCGGAACCGCCCGCGCACCCGTCCGATGGGGGCCTGCGCCGGGCCGAACAGCTCCGCGCCCGCGGCCTCGGTCACCAGCCCGCCCGCCTGGGCCAGCGCCCCCGCCGTGCGCCAGACCCGGGCGTCATCGGGGCCGGCCACGATGATCCCCGCCATGCGCCCGTAGGGCGGCGCGCCGGCGGCGCGCCGCTGGGCGGCCTCGCGGCGCCAGAAGGCCTCCTCCTCGCCTGACAGGATCGCCTGGATCACCGGATGTTCGGGCGCGTAGCTTTGCAGCATCGCCTCGCCGGGCCTTTCGGCGCGCCCGGCGCGGCCCGCCACCTGCCGGATCAGCTGAAAGGTCTTTTCGGCGGCGCGCAGATCGCCGCCCATCAGCCCCAGATCGGCGTCGATCACCCCCACCAGCGTCAGCAGCGGAAAATTATGCCCCTTGGCCACCATCTGCGTGCCGATGATCACATCGGCCTCGCCCGCCGCGATCGCCGCGATCCGCGCCTTCAGATCCGCCGCGCCTTGCGCCAGATCCGAAGACAGCACCGCGATGCGGGCCTCGGGGAAGCGCGCCGCCGCCTCCTCGGCCAGGCGCTCGACCCCGGGCCCGACCGCCGCCAGCCGGTCTTCGCGCCCGCATTCGGGGCAGGCTTTCGGCGTTGCCTCGGCGTGGCCGCACTGGTGGCACATGAGCTGGTCGCGAAACCGGTGCTCCACCAGCCAGGCGTCGCAATTGGGACAGCCCATGTGATGCCCGCAGGCCCGGCACAGGGTCAGCGGCGCGTAGCCCCGGCGATTGATGAACAGCAGCGTCTGCTCGCCGGCGGCGATGCGCCTGCGCGCGGCTTCGGCCAGCGGGTCGGATATCCATTCGCCCTGCGCCGGGCCGGCGCGGCGCATGTCGATCGCGCTCAGCTTGGGCATCACCGCGGCGCCGAAGCGTTCGGGCAGGTCGACGCGGCGGTATTTCCCGGCATCGGCGTTGGCCCAGCTTTCCAGCGCCGGGGTGGCCGAGGCCAGCACCACCGCCGCGCCGTTCAGCGAGGCGCGCAGCACCCCCATGTCGCGGGCGTGATACCGGGGGCCTTCCTCCTGCTTGTAGGAGCCGTCATGTTCCTCGTCGACGATCAGCAGCCCGAGATCGCGAAACGGCAGGAACAGCGCCGAGCGCGCGCCGACCACCACCTGCGCCTCGCCCGAGGCGCAGGCGCGCCAGCAGCGGCGGCGCTCGCGATCCGAGACCGCCGAATGCCACTCGGCGGGGCGGGCGCCGAAGCGGGTCTCGAAGCGGGCGAGGAAGGCCGCCGTCAGCACGATTTCCGGCAGCAGCACCAGCGCCTGACGGCCCTGGCGCAGGCATTCGGCGACGGCCTCGAGATACGCCTCGGTCTTGCCGGACCCGGTGACCCCCTTGAGCAGCGTGGTGGAATAGGCGCGCGCCGCGACCGCCGCGCGCAGGGCGGCGGCGGCGGCGGCTTGCGCCGGGGACAGCGCCAGCGGCGCGGCGTCGGGGTCGAGCGGCGCATAGGGCGGATCGCGCGGGGCCTGTCCGGCGGTCAGGGCGCCGCAATCCTCCAGCCCCTTCAGCACCCCGGCGCCGACCCCGGTCAGCGCGCCCAGCTCCGCGGGCGAAAACCGCATGCCGTCATGGTCGTCGAGAAAGGCGAGCACCCTTTCGCGCGCCGGGGTCATGCGATCGGGGCGCGCCGGCCCGCGCCCCAGCACCTTGCGGCTGCCCGGCGGCGCGCGCAGCCCCGGCGCGCGGGTGGCGAGGCGCAGCATGGCGCCGCGGTCGATCAGCGTGTATTCGGCGGCCCGGTCGAGGAATTCGCGCATGGGGCCGGGCATCGGCGGCAGGTCCAGACGGCGCAGGATCGGCCTGATCTTGGCGGGGTTGAAATCCCCCGCCCCCGGCCCCCAGACCAGGCCGATCGAATTGCGCGGGCCGATCGCAACCTCGACGAAATCGCCGATCCGCACGCCGCCTTCGGGCGCCAGGTAGTCCAGCGGCCGGTCGATGGGCAGGCTGGTGAGCACCGCCACCAGCGCGCCCGGGTCGACCCAAGGCCGCGAATCATCGTCTTTCATGGCGCGCGTCCGCCAATGCGCGGTGGCCCCCCGCCGCGGGCTGGTCTAGGATGCGCGCCGGAAAACAGGCCGCCCGCCGGGGCGCGCCGTGACGCAGATATCGGGCCGCGCCGCCGGCGCCTCGCGCGAAAGATCGGAACGCACATCATGAAATTCTTCGTTGACACCGCGGAAATCGACGAGATCCGCGCCCTTGCCGACACCGGCATGGTGGACGGGGTGACCACCAACCCCTCGCTTATCATGAAATCGGGGCGCGACATCATCGAAGTCACCCGCGAAATCTGCGACCTTGTGCCCGGGCCGGTGTCTGCCGAGGTCGCGGCGACGGATGCCGAGGCGATGATCGTCGAGGGCCGCAAGCTGGCCGCCATCGCGCCCAACATCGCGGTGAAGGTGCCCCTGACCTGGGACGGGCTGAAAGCCTGCAAGACCCTGTCGGACGAGGGGCGGATGGTCAATGTCACGCTCTGCTTCAGCCCCACGCAGGCGCTGCTGGCGGCCAAGGCGGGGGCGAGTTTCGTGTCGCCCTTCATCGGGCGGCTCGACGATATCGGGCTCGACGGCATGGACCTGATCGCCGACATCCGCCAGATCTTCGACAATTACGATTTCGGGACCGAGATCCTCGCCGCCTCGATCCGTTCGGTCAACCATGTGCGCGACGCCGCCAGGATCGGCGCCGACGTGGTCACCGTGCCGCCCGCGGTGCTGCGCAAGCTGGCCCTGCATCCGCTGACCGACAAGGGGCTGGCGGATTTCATGGCCGACTGGGCCAAGACCGGGCAGAGCATTGTCTGACGAGGCGGAGGCAAAGGCGGAGGCGGCCGGGATCGACGACGATCACGGCGCCATTCGCGCGCGGATCCTCGCCGAACCCGGGATCGTGCTGGACGACATGGCGGTGATGCAGGCGCTGGTGCAGGCCCATGACCGGCATCGCGACCGGGGGGGCGCCGGGGCGCGGCGAATCGTCGATCTGCGCGGGGTGCTGATCGAAAGGCTGGAATCCCAGCTTGGCGAACTGGAGGAAACCCATCGCGAGGTGATCTCGGCGGCCTATGAAAACATCGCCGGCGCGAACCAGATCCACCGCGCGGTGCTGGCGGTGCTGGCCCCGACGCGGTTTTCGGACGTGCTCGACGTGCTGGCGGGCGAAGCGCCGCGGATGCTGTCGGTGGAGCGGCTGCGCCTGTGCCTCGAAACCCGCGAGACCCCCGGCGAGGCGCTTGACGCCGTGATCGCCGGGTCGGTGATCGAACCGCTGCCGCCGGGGGGCGTCGCCGCCTATATGCGCATCGGCCGCGATCAGGCGCATCGCGACGTGGTGCTGCGCCGGCACGCGGCAGGCGACAATTCGGTGTTCGGGGCCGATGCCGCCGAGATCGGATCCGAGGCGTTGGTGCGGCTGGATTTCGGCAAGAGCGCGCCGCCGGGATTGCTGGTGTTCGGCGCCGCCGACCCGGACCGCTTCGGACCGGATCAGGGCGGCGATCTGCTGGCCTTTTTCGGCGGCGTGGTGGCGCGCAGCATCCGGCGCTGGGTCGCCTGAGCCCGTGGCGCCGCGCCGGACATCGGGGGATGCGGCGCTGGCCGGGCCGCCGGCGGCCTCCGCCGGGGCCGAGGCGCTGTTGCAGCGGTTTCTGGCGGCGATGAGCGGGGCGCGGGATTTTTCGCCCCACAGCATCGACGGCTACCGCCGCGACATCGCCGGGTTTCTGGGATTTCTGGCGCAGCATCAGGGCGGGCCCGCCGGGCGCGCGGCGTTGGCGCGGGTCTCCATGTCGGATCTGCGCGGCTGGATGGCGCGCGAGCGCGGGCGCGGGCTGTCGGCGCGGTCCCTGCAACGACGGCTGTCGGCGGTGAAAAGCTTTTACCGATGGCTGGGCGACGCCGAGGGGCTGGAGGCCCCCGCGGTGCTCGCCATGCGCGCCCCCAAGGCGCCGCGCCGCCTGCCGCGCCCGGTTTCGCCCGAGGCGGCGCTGGATCTGATCGACGACGCGCGTTCCGGCGACGCGCCCGACTGGATCGCGGCGCGCGACGCGGCGGCGCTGACGCTGCTCTACGGATCGGGGATGCGGATTTCCGAGGCGCTGGGCCTGACCCGCGCCGAGGCGCCGGGCGGGCGACTGGCGGACACGCTGCGCATCGTCGGCAAGGGCGGCAAGACGCGCATCGCCCCGATCCTGCCCGCTGCGCGCGACGCGGTGGCCGAGTATCTGGCGCTGTGCCCATGGGATCCGGGGCCGCAGGGCGCGATATTCCTGGGCGTGCGGGGCGGACCGCTGAACCCGCGGGCGCTGCAAAAGCGCATGGCGTTGGCGCGGCAGACTCTGGGCCTGCCGGCCACCGCCACGCCGCACGCGCTGCGCCACGCCTTCGCCACGCATCTGCTGGCGGCGGGGGGCGATCTGCGCGCGATTCAGGAATTGCTCGGCCATGCCTCGCTGTCCACCACGCAGGTCTACACCGAGGTCGACGAGGCGCGGCTGATGGAGGTCTACGAAAAGGCCCACCCGGCCAATCGGCGCTAGCCGGGCCGGGCGGGCTGGCCGGGCGGGTCAGGCGGGGGGGTCAGGCGGGGGGCGAAGACATCAGTCCAGCGCCGCCGCGTGGTGGCGCAGGTGATCCTCCATGAAACTGGCGATGAAGTAGTAGGAATGGTCGTAGCCCGGCTGCATGCGGATGGCGGCCTTCTGCCCGGCGGCCTCGCAGGCCTCGACCAGCAGCGGGGTCTTGAGCTGTTCCTCCAGGAACCCGTCGGCGCCGCCCTGATCCACGAGGATCTCGCCCGGATAGCCCTTCACCCGCACCAGTTCGCAGGCGTCATGGGCCGCCCACAAGGCCCGGTCCGGCCCCAGATAGGCGGTGAGCGCCTTTTCCCCCCAGGGGCAGTTCAGCGGCGACACGATGGGCGAAAACGCCGAAACCGATTCGAACAGGTCCGGGCGGCGCATGGCCAGGGTCAATGCGCCGTGCCCGCCCATGGAATGGCCAGTGACCCCCATGCGCGCGATGTCGAAATTGGCGCGCAGCAGGGTGGGGAGCTCCTCGGTGACGTAGGAATACATCTGGAAATGCGGCGCCCAGGGGGCTTGCGTGGCGTCCACGTAGAACCCGGCGCCCTGCCCCAGATCGTAGTCGGGATCGTCGGCCACGCCCTCGCCGCGCGGCGAGGTGTCGGGGCAGACCACGATCAGCCCGAGCTCCGCCGCCACCCGCTGGAACCCGGCCTTCACCGTGGCGTTCTCGTGATTGCAGGTCAGCCCCGACAGGTAGACCAGGCAGGGGCGCGGGCCTTCGGTCGCTTGCGGCGGCAGGAAGATCGAAAAGGTCATGTCCGTGCCGGTGGCGGTGGATTTGTGGCGCCAGACCAGCTGGCGTCCGCCGAAACAGAGGTTCTCCGATTGCATGTCCATGGGGCGTCTCCTTGCGCGTCGCGTTTGATTTTGCCCGGAACCAAACAGCACCGGGGCGCGCATTGAAAGGCATTTCCGCCGCCGGGGCGGAAATTCGCTGCGCGCGAACGCCTTGAACCGGCGCCGCCGGGCGCGGCGCTCACTTCACCGGAATGAAGTCGAATTTCGCGTCCGAGTGGAAGAAGGACTCGCAGGGCGCGTCGGAGACGCAGAGGGTGGAATGCACGGCGTTGGCCGGCACGTGCCAGTAGGAGCCCGCGGTCAGCTTCGGCGCCCCGGCCTCGCCTTCGAACGGGTTGGTCATCACCCCCTTGATGACCACGCCGTCATAGGCCGCGCTGTGGGTGTGCGGGCCGGAATCGAATTTCGCCGGAAACTTGCCGAAGGCGCCGTGGGCGCCTGCGTTCATGTCGCCATAGGCGTCGGCCAGGGGCATGTGCTGGGCGACCGGCCCGGCAGCGCCCCAGTGGACGGGCCCGCGGCCATGGCCTCCTTCGCCGGCGAGGCGCCGCTTTTCGCCGACGGTGGGGTCGCGACGCGGGTGGTCTGCGGCCATTGCGAATACCGCAGCGCGCCGATTCACCCGCTGCTGAGCGATCTGCCGGCGTTCATCCACCTGAAGACCGCCGAGGCCCCGGAGGCCGGCGCGCCCCTGTCGGTGATGCCGCTGCTGTTCAACGAGATGATCGGCGAGCGTCCCGGCCAAAGCCTGATCGTCGAACGCTACGCCGAAATCCTGTTGATCCACGCGCTGCGCATGCACCACGCGCAAAGCCCGCAGCGCATCGGATTCTTCGCCGGGCTGGCAGATCATCGGCTGGCGCGGGACGGTGGCGGCGGCTGATCCGACACGGATCGGCGGGGGCTCAGGCGTCGCGCATCGCCGCCTGCGCCATGCGCTCCAGCGCGTCCAGAAATCGCGAGCGGTCGGCGCGCGAAAACCCCTTGCCGCCGCCCTGGCGGAACGGGTCGGCGGCGCGCAGATCCGCCATCAGGTCGCGCATGGCCAGCTGGTGGCCGATATTGGCCTCGGTGAACGCGTCGCCGTTGTGGCGCAGCGCCCTCGCCCCGTTCTCGATGCAGCGCGCCGCCAGCGGAATGTCGCCGGTGACGCAGATGTCGCCGCGCCCGCAGCGATCGGCGATCCACTTGTCGGCGGCGTCGGCGCCCTCGGCCACCACCACCATATGCACCTTCGGGTCCGGGTCGGGGCGGATGCCGCCATTGCTGACCACATGGACCTCGAGCCCGTGACGGCGCGCCACGCGCAGGGTCTCGCCGCGCACCGGGCAGGCGTCGGCGTCGATGTAGATTTTCGTCATGGGGCGCGGGCGCCGGATCCGGTTTCGGCGATCAGGGCGCGGACCAGCGCCGGGAGCGCGGCGAAATCATCGAAGCTGGCGGCGGGGGACAGCGACTCGGGCGGGCTGTGGCGATAGCCGTTCAGATGCAGGACGAAGGGCATGGCGCCGGCGCGGGCGGTGTCCGCATCGGTTTCGCTGTCGCCGACATAGATCGCCGGGCCCGATCCCAGCGGATCGGCGGCGGCGGCAAGCAGCCGGGGATCGGGCTTCAGCGCGCCGGGCACGGTGTCGCCGCCGGCCACGGACTCGATCATGTCAAAGCCCAGCGCCGACAGCACCATGCGCGCCGGGGCCTCGGGTTTCTGGGTGCAGACGCCCATGCGCCAGCCCTCGCCGGCCAGTTCGCGCAGCGCCTCGCGCGCGCCGGGATAGGCGCGGGTGCGCAGCAGCGGGTCGTAATGGGCGCGAAAGCGGTGATAGAAATGGTCGAGCCCCTGTTCGGGAATGCCGCCGCTGTGTTCCAGCAGGCGTTGCACCTGCACCAGCATGCCCTTGCCGACGAAGCCGGCATAGGTGGCGACATCCACCGGCGCGCGGCCCAGTTCGCCCAGCACGCCGTTGCCCGCGGCGCACAGGCTGGGCGCGCTGTCGATCAGCGTGCCGTCGAGGTCGAGGATCAGGCGCGGGGCCGCGTCGTCGGGGTTGGGGGCGTTCGCCCGGGCGGCGTCGCTCACGCCGCGCGCCACTTGATGGAGCAGCCGATGGAGGGGGTCTGGTCCTGCGGCCCCTTGCCGGTCTCGGCGATCTGGCGCATGGCCTCGAACAGTTCGCGCGGCAGGCTGTCGTCGCGGTTGCGCCCGGCGCCGTCGAGCCGGCCGCGGAACTGCAGGCCCAGATCGGCGTCGAAGCCGAAGAAATCCGGGGTGCAGACGGCGCCGTAGGCGCGGCCGACCGCCTGGGATTCGTCATGCAGGTAGGGAAAGGGAAAGCCGTGCGCCTGCTTGAAGCGGATCATGTTTTCAAAGCTGTCCTCGGGGTAGTCGGCGGCGTCGTTGGAACAGATCGCCGCCACCCCGACGCCCAGCGCCAGCAGGTCCTTCGCGTCGCGGGTCAGCTTGTGGGCGATGGATTTCACATAGGGGCAGTGATTGCAGATGAACATGATCAGCGTGCCGCGCGGTCCGCGCACGTCCTCCAGCGTCCAGGTCGCGCCGTCGGTTCCGGGCAGAGAGAAATCCGGCGCCTGCCAGCCGAAATCGCAGATGGGGGTTTGTGCGGCCATGTCTGAATCCTCCTTCACGCGGTTACGCGCGACATTGCCGCAAAACCGGGATCGGCGAAAGGGGGCCGGACGAAACGCGGCGCCCCGATCCCGGGGCGCCGCGGGCGCGGACCGGGCGCGCGCCCGGCCGGTCGGCGATGATCAGTTGGTGATGATTTCCGGCCCCATGAAGGCGGTGGGCAGGAAGGTGGACAGCCACGGGATGTAGGTCACCATGATCAGGAACACGAACAGGATTCCGAGCCAGGGCAGCGCCGCCTTCACCACCCGCATCATCGGCATCCCGGCGACGCCCGAGGTGACGAACAGGTTGAGCCCCACCGGCGGGGTGATCATGCCGATCTCCATGTTCACCACCATGATGATGCCCAGATGGATCGGGTCGATGCCCAGCTTGATGGCGATCGGGAACACCAGCGGCGCGACGATCACGATCAGGCCCGAGGGTTCCATGAACTGGCCGCCGATCAGCAGGATCACGTTGACGATGACCAGGAACATCACCGGCCCGAACCCCGCCGACAGCATCGACCCGGCGATCTGCTGGGGGATCTGTTCGTCGGTGAGCACATGCTTGAGGATCAGCGCGTTGGCGATGATGAACAGCAGCGTCACCGTCAGCTTGCCGCCCTCGAACAGCGCGTGCTTGGTGTCCTTGTGGACCAGGAAGGTCACCAGCGCCCAGGGTTTTTTGGCCAGCGATTCGGATCCGCCGTCGGCGCGCGACAGCGGCCCCATGTCGCGATAGATGAAATTGGCGATCACGAAGGCGTAGACCGCGGCCACCGCCGCCGCCTCGGTGGGGGTGAAGATGCCGCCGTAGATGCCGCCGAGGATGATGACGATGAGGAACAGCCCCCAGCCGGCGTCGCGGCCCGAGGCGATGATCTCCTCCCAGCCCAGCCAGTCGCCCTTGGGCAGGTTCTTCCACTTGGCCGCCACGTAGATGCCGACCATCAGCATGAACCCGGCGAGCAGGCCCGGGATCACCCCGGCAAGGAACATGCGCCCGACCGAGACCTCGGTCGCCGCCGCGTAGACCACCATGACGATGGAGGGCGGAATCAGGATGCCCAGCGTGCCGGCGTTGCAGATCACCCCGGCGGCGAAGTCCTTGGTGTAGCCCACCTGCTTCATGCCGGCGATGACGATCGATCCGATGGCCACCACCGTCGCCGGCGACGATCCCGAAAGCGCCGCGAACAGCATGCAGGCGAACACGCCGGCGATCGCCAGCCCGCCGGGCAGATGCCCGACGCAGGCGATGGCGAAGCGGATGATGCGCTTGGCCACGCCGCCGGTGGACATGAAGGTCGAGGCGAGGATGAAGAACGGGATCGCCAGCAGCGTGTAATGCCCGGCCATGGCTTCGAACAGCGTCTGGGCGACGGCGGCCAGCGAGGTGTCCGAATAGACCAGCAGGAACAGCATGGAGCTGAGCCCCAGCGACACCGCGATGGGCACGCCGATCAGCATCAGCCCCACGACCAGGGCGAAGAGAATCGCGACTTCCATGGGTTCAGCCCTTCCCCGGTTTCGCGTCTGGCGTTTCTGGCGCGTCTGGCGTTTCTGGCGCGTCGGGGGCCTCCGCCGCGGCGACGGCGGCGGCGGCCTCCTCGATCATCTCCTCGGCCTCGTGCGAGGCGACGAGCATGTCGATGTCGCCCTTCGCCAGCCGCCAGGTGGCCTGCGCGAAGCGAAACAGCAGCAGCGCCATGGAAAACGGGATCACCGCGTAGGGGATCAGGCGGGGGATCTTTTCGTAGGGCTCGCCCTCGTTGAAGGTGGTCGAGAACCAGCCCTGCAGGAAGGCCGGCATCTCGATGTCCTCGACCTCGTACCAGCCCTTGTCGCGGAACTTGTCTTCGAATCCGGCGGGGAACCAGCGCCCGTCGGTGGCCGGAAAGCCGGCGAAATTCGCCCAGTAGTCCCAGCCGCCCTTGAGCAGCAGGAAAGCGAAGGCCATGCAGCACAGCCCGGCGATCAGGCCAAGGATCTTGCGCGGACGATCGGGCAGCAGGTTGAGCACCGCGTCGACGCCCAGATGCGCGGAGACCTTGACGCAGTAGCTGGCGCCCAGCAGCACCATCCAGGCGAACAGGTAGCTCGTCGCCTCCAGCGCCCAGAGAATGTTGGCGCCGCTGAATCGGGCGATGACGTTGGCGAACGTGATCAGGGTCATCAGGCCGAGGATCGCCGCGATCAGCGATTCCTCCAGCCCGTTCACCGCTCGTCCCAGGGCGGATTTGGGGTGATGGCTCATGAGGGTCCCTCCGACGCCCTTGGGGCGGTCGTTGCTGTGGGAGGCCGGCCGCGCGACGGCGGCCGGCCCCGGATCCGAGGCGCGGGATCAGTGCTTGGCGTTGATCGCCTGCGCGGCGGCGATGTTGTCGGCGCCCACGTCGCCCTCGAACTTGCTCCAGACCGGCTTCATGGCGTCGACCCAGGCCTGGCGCTGTTCGGCGTCCAGTTCGCGCACCACGCCGCCGGCGGCGATCACCGCGGCTTTCGCCTTCTCGTTGACCTTGAAGGCCTCGGAGTTGCGGGTGGCGGTGACCTCGTCGATGATGGTCTTGAGCTGGCTGCGCACGTCGTCAGGCAGCCCGTCCCAGAAATCCACCGAGGTCACCAGCAGGTAGTCGATGATTCCGTGGTTGGATTCGGTGGTGCCGTCCTGCACCTCGAAGAACTTCTTGCCGTAGATGTTGGACCAGGTGTTTTCCTGCCCGTCGACGACGCCGGTCTGCAGCGCGCCGTAGACCTCGGAGAACGCCATCTTCTGGGGCGAGGCGCCAATGGCCTCCATCTGCGCCACCAGCACGTCCGAGGACTGCACGCGGAATTTCAGGCCGTTGGCGTCGCTGGGCAGGATCAGCGGCTTGTTGGCCGAGATCTGCTTCATGCCGTTATGCCAGAAGGCGAGGCCGAGCAGCCCGCGCCGGGTCATGCTTTCCTTCATCGCCCGGCCGGTATCGGAATTCTGGAATTCGTCCACCGCGTCGATGTTCTTGAACATGAAGGGCAGGTCGAAGATGCGGAATTTCTTGGTGAATTTCTCGAATTTCGACAGCGACGGCGCGGCCATCTGCACGTCGCCGTTGAGCAGCGCCTCAAGCACCTTGTTGTCGTTGTAGAGCGAGGAATTGGGGAACACCTCCATGCAGGCCTTGCCGTTCATTTCCTCGTTGACGCGCTTTTGCAGCAGCGAGGCGGCGATGCCCTTGGGGTGCTTGTCGGTGTTGGTGACGTGGCTGAACTTGATGACGATCTCGCCGGGCTCGCAGCTCGCAAGCGCGGCGTTGGCGGAGAAAATCAGCGCGACGGCGGTCGCGGCGAGGGTGAAGTGGCGCATGGTCGTCCTCCCAGACGGTTTCGATTGCGGGTTTCGCAATCATGACCATAGCAAGGCGCGTGCCAGTTTTTCGACTTGATCGCGCCCGGGGCGGGGCGACGCGGGCAAGGTCTTGTTAACGCTTTTGCCGGGAAGGGTTTTTCACTTGGCGCGCCGGGGCGGGAAAACTGCGTTGACCATGCGTCAGGTTGGCGCCGGTTCGCGCCGTGCGGGGAGTCGCACGGGTTCGACCGGCTTTTGTGCGAAAACCCGCACATGCGCCCGCGAGCCCGATGTCAGGAACGGAAATCCTCGGCCCTGAGCCCGTGGCGGGTCAGCTTGTCGTAGAAAGTCTTGCGGGCCACGCCGAGATCGGCGCAGGCGGCGGTCACCGCGCCGCCGGTGCGGGTCAGCGCCGCCGCCAGCAGCGACCGCTCGAACGCCGCCACCTGCGCCGTGAGCCCGGCGTTCGGGGCGGGGGCGGGGGCGGGCGCGCCCGAATCGCCTTCGGCCTGCGGGCGCAGCCCCAGCCCCATGGCGAAGCGTTCGGCGGCGTTTTTCAATTCACGCACGTTGCCTGGCCAGTCATGGGCGGCCAGCCAGGCCAGATCGGCGGCGTCGATATCGGGCGCCGGCAGGTCGCGCCGCGCCGCGGCGGCCTTGACGAAGGCGCGAAACAACAGCGGCGCGTCGCCCTGGCGTTCCCGCAGCGGCGGCACCCGCAGCCGGGCGACGTCGAGCCGGTAATACAGATCCTCGCGGAACCGCTCGGCCGTGATCTCGGCCTTCAGATCGGCCTTGCTGGCGGCGATCACCCGCACGTCGAGCGGCACCGCCTCGTTGGCCCCGAGGCGTTCCAGTTCGCGTTCCTGCAGCACCCGCAACAGCTTGATCTGCAGGTCGAGCGGCATGGATTCGATTTCGTCGAGAAAGATCGCGCCGCCATTGGCGTGTTCGAACTTGCCGATGCGCCTGGCCACCGCGCCGGTGAAGGCGCCTTTCTCGTGACCGAAGATCTCGGACCCGGCGATGTCGCGCGGCAGCGCCCCGCAATTCACCGCCACGAAAGGCCCGGCGGCCCGATCCGACAGCGCGTGCAGGGCGCGCGCGGCCAGTTCCTTGCCGGCGCCGGTCTCGCCCAGCACCAGCACGTCGAGCCCGGCCTGGGCGATGCGCTCCAGCCGGGCGCGATAGGCGCGGGTGACCGGGGAATCCCCGAGGATGTCGCCCGACAGCGCCCCGGCCTCGGCGGTTTCCAGCCGCGCGCGCAGCTTGCGGTTCTCCAGCACCAGTCTGCGCTTTTCGCAGGCGCGCCGCGCGACCTCCACCAGCCGTTCCGGCGGGCAGGGCTTTTCGAGGAAATCATAGGCCCCGGCGGACATGGCCTTCACCGCCATGGGCACGTCGCCATGGCCGGTGAGGAACACCAGCGGGATGTCCGGGTCGATGGCGCGCAGCCGGTCCAGCAGGTCGAACCCGGACAGCCCCGGCATGCGCATGTCCGAGAGCACCGCGCCGGGCCAGTCGGGGGCGAGCGCGGCCAGCGCCTCTTCGGCCGAGGCGGCGGTCTGGGCCTCGATCTCCGCCAGGTCGAGCGTCTGGGCCAGCGCCATGCGCAGGGCCGCCTCGTCATCCACCAGCAGCACCCGGTCAGGCGCGGCGCCGGTCATCGCGGCGTCCGCCCGCGGGGCGTCCGCCGCAATGGCGGATCGGGATCCGCCCTACGCAAGTCGCGGCTCATGGGGCATCCGGCACGAGGCCCGGCTGCAGGTCGATGGTGAAGATCGCGCCGCCCTCCCTGTGGGTTTCGCCGCGAATGGCGCCGCCGAAGCTTTGCACGATGCCATAGGAAATTGACAGGCCGAGTCCCAGCCCCTCGCCCTGGCCCACGGATTTGGTGGTGTAAAACGGATCGAACAGGTTCTTTCCCGCGTCCAGCCCCAGCCCCGGGCCGTTGTCGCGGATTGTCAGCCGGGCGCCGCCCCCGGGCCGGGGGGCGATGCGGATGACGATGCGCTTGTCGGCCTGGCCTTCCATGGCGTCCATGGCGTTGGAGAGCACGTTGACCGCCACCTGCCCCAGCCGCACCTCGCCGCCGCGCACCATCGCCGGGGCGGCGGGCGGGGTCCAGTCGATGCGCACGCCTTCGGTTTCGATGCGCCGCGCCATCAGTTCCAGCGCATCGGCGACGATGCGGTCCAGCGCCACGTCCGAGGCCGGCTCGCCCTCCTTGCGGGCGAAGGCGCGCAGGTTGCGGATGATCCGCGCCATGCGGGCGGTGAGGTCCGAGATCTGCGCCAGATTGGCCGAGGTTTCGCCCACGCGCCCGCGCTCCAGCAGCACGCGGGCGTTGTCCGCGAAGCTGCGGATCGCGGCCAGCGGCTGGTTCAGCTCATGGCTGATCCCGGCCGACATCTGCCCCAGCGCCGACAGCTTGCCCGCCTGCACCAGATCGTCCTGGGCGCGGCGCAGGGCGTCCTCGGCGGCGCGGCGCTCGCCGACCTCGCGGCGCAGATGCGCGTTGGCGTCGGACAGGGCGCGGGTGCGCGCCGCCACCCTCGCCTCCAGTCCGGCATTGGCGCTGGCCTCCAGCGCCAGCCGCTGGCGCAGGGCGTTGCGCCGCTGCAGGATCAGCAGCGCCAGCAGCGCCAGCGCCAGCGCCGTCGCCGCCGCGCCCAGCCCGGCGAGGCGGGCGCGTTCCAGCGCCGGGCGCGCATCCATCAGCACATGGGCGGTCATGTCGAGCCGCGGATTGGTCAGTTGCGCGTGCAGCGCCCGCGCCGGCAGCCCGCGGATGTCGCGCCAGCCCGGCCCGTCCATGCGCATCACCCGCGCCGGGGTCCAGGCCACGGCGCGTTCCGGCGGCAGCGGGACCAGCGGCCGGTCGCTGTAGCGCCGTGTGGCGGCGATCGCCTGAATCGCGGTTTGCGACAGCGGCGCGAGGGTGCGAAACACCAGCCCGGCGCGGTTTGCGATGAAGATCACGCCGTAGGGATCGGTGAAATAGATGGTCTCGCCCGCGTCGCGCCAATCCGATTCCACCGCCTCCATATCGACCTTGACCGCAGCCACGCCGACGATCTCGCCCTGCATGCGCAGCGGGCTGGCGAAGTAGAAGCCGCGTTTGTCCGACGTGGTGCCGAGCGCGTAAAACACCCCGAGCCCGCCATCCATCGCCCGGCGGAAATACGGGCGGAAGCGGAAATTGCGGCCGATGAAGGGGCGTTCGGCGGCCCAGTTCGAAGCCGCCTTGGTCAGCCCGCCCGGGTCCATGAGGTAGATGTCGAGCGCCCCGGTGACGTCGGCCACCCGCTCCAGCAGCAGATTGGCCTCCTGCAGCCGCGCGGGGGTGGGGGCGGCCATGGCCTCGGCCAGCGGCGCCGCGTCGGCGAGCACCCGGGGCAGCTGGCGAAACCGCGCGAGCTGGCTTTCCAGGCGGGCGTTGGCGATGTTCAGGCGGGTGGCGGCGCGGGTTTCGAGCGCGTCGATCTCGCTGGCCAGGCTGGTGCGCCAGGCCGCCCAGCCGGCCAGCGCCGGCAACGCCAGGATCAGCGCGGAGAAGGCGAGAGCGGAGGATCGCATGTCCCAGACTAGCGCCGGGCGGATCGGCTGCGCAACCGCCCGGCGCCGGGGCGTCGCGGCGGGCGAGTCGCGCAGCGGCCCTCGGCCCCCGGGCGCCTGGCGTTCAGGCGGCAGTCAGGCGAAAGGCGCCCCGGCGCAAGGCCGCGCGGTCAGGCGGCGGCCATTTCCTTCCAGCTGGTCAGCGCCGCCGGGGTCACGCAGTCGTGGCGCCCGGGATCGCCGCGCAGCGGCTGGAACGGCGCCGAGGGCTCGCCCAGATCGCTCAGCGTCAGCAGCGCGCCGGTGAAATCCTCGTCCTGAGTGTAGATCCCCGGCGCCGCGATCACGTCGATCCCGGCGGCGCGGGCGGCGGCGACGCCCTGGGCGCTGTCCTCGATGGCGATCACCGCCTCGGGGGGCAGGCCGAGGCGCTCCAGCGTCAGGCGATAGGCGGCCGGGTCGGGTTTTCGCGCGATGGCGTCGTCGCCGGTGACCACGGCGGAGAACCAGTCCAGGGCCTCGAAGCCGAAGACGTTGAGAATCAGCGCCTCGAAGCTTTCGCGCCGCGACATGGTGCACACCGCCAGCTTCAATCCGGCGGAATGGGCGTCGCGCAGCAGCCGCGCCACGCCGGGGCGGAGCGGCGCGCCGCCCTCCTCGATCAGCGACACGTAGATTTCGGTCTTGCGCTGGTGGATCGGGCGGAACCCGTCCTCCATGTCGAGCCGGGCCAGGTCGCGGGGGCGGGCGCGCTCCACATAGGCGCGGATGCGCTCCAGCCCGCCGCCGACGGAGAGCAGATCCTTGTAGAGCTCCCGGCTCCAGACCCATTTGCGCCCCGCCTCGGCGAAGGCGGCGTTGAAGGCCTGACGGTGCAGCTCCTCGGTTTCCGCGAGAGTGCCGTCAACGTCGAAAATGATGGCTTCCAGGGTCATGTCAGGTCTCCTTGCGGCGTGGCGCGGGGGGTCGCGCGCAGAGGTGGGGCGTTGGCGGCCCGCGATCCGCGATGACGGATCGCGCAACGTCAGGCGAGGGTCTGGCCTCGCCTGACGGGGCGCCGATCGAAATGTCGGATTTGAACTCACTATAACGCAAAATGACGATTTCGTCATCTTCTGGTTGTCGCACCTGGCCGCGGCGCGGTCGGCAACGCCCCGTCCGGGCGCCGGCGCCGGGATTTTTTTCGATCCCGTCAAGCCGCGAAAGCGGGGCGAATCCATCAGCGCCGGACCCGGAGACAAGGCGCGCGCAACTATGTTGCTTACGCAGGGTCAGCCACGGCGTTTTCGACCGATCGCCATGCGAGCCATGCGCCAGGCGGGACGCGGCCTTGTCTCAGGCCCGGTTGCTGAAATCCGGCGGGCGGGTTCTAAGATCGCCCGACGCTGCGGGCCGGGACTCGCCGGCAACGACGATCCCGTGTCGTCTGGCGACCCAATGGACCACCGAAAGGGCATGCATCCTCGCCAAACCGCGGCAAAGGGGCGATGCTTGGATAGCGACGCGCGCCGGAACGCCGGATTCGAACGCGGGGGATCCTCGCGGCGCGGCAATGCCGAAGCGAATGACAGGGCCGCGACGAACGGCCGAACCGACCAAAGGGAAAAGGAGCATCAGAATGGCACGAGTTGCATTGGTGACCGGCGGCACGCGCGGCATCGGGGCGGCGATTTCCGTCGCGCTGAAGGCGGCGGGCCACCGGGTCGCGGCGAATTACGCCGGCAATGACGAGG
>NZ_JBWOMN010000023.1:0-18920 GCF_056449545.1 Oceanicella sp.
CGCCCGACGGCCCCCTTGGCGCGGCGCGGCGCGCGGCGCTGCGCGATGCGCTTGCGGCGCATGGCGCAGCGGTGGTGATCGTCGTGGCGCCGGGCCGCTTCGGCGCCGGCGCCGGCGAGGCCTGCGCGGCGCTGTCGCTGTCGCCGCTCGCCCGCGCGCGGCTGGCGCTGTTGGCGCTGGATCAGGCGGCCTGGGGCTTTGCCGATGGCGATCCGCGGTTCCTCGTGGTCGAGACCCGCACCGAATTGCAGCACGCGCTGCGCATTGGCAAGCCGGCGGTCTGGGCCCCGGGGCGCCTGTTGGCGGACCTGCCGGCGGCGTCGCGCCCCGACGCCGGCGACATCGCCGCGGTGGCGGCGTTCCTGGCGCGCCAGATCGGCGCCGACGCGCCGGGCTGAGCCGGGTGGGGCCGGGTGGGGCCGGGTGGGGGCGATATCCGCCATGCGCGGCGCGGGCGAGGCGTGAACTCGTCTGAAATTAACCGGATCTAAACCGAACCTCTGTAGGAGTTTTGGCGCGCCGCGCCCGATCGCCTGACGATCTGCGCCGCGCTTTCATCTCAAGGAGTGTTCCATGGCCAACCCGTTCCACGGGCGTGCGGTCCCCATTGGCGGACCGGCGACCGACATCGTTCCCGTGACCCCCGACGACGCCAACGACCTGCCCGACGCCGCCATCGCGCTGTTCGTCACCACCGGCGGCGACGTGGTGATCGAAACCGTTCGCGCCGTTGGCGTGCGCACGGTTTCCGTCGCCGACCAGACCCTGTTGCCGGTCGGCGTCACCCGCGTGCATGCCACCGGCACCACCGCCGCGGGCATTCACGCGCTGGTGATCGACTGATGCTCTCCGTCGGCGTTTCCGTCGGCGCCGTCGCGACGCTCATGCGTCGCGGCGGGTCGGCGCCGCCCCCGCCCCCGCCCTCGAATATCGCGTTTCCCGCCAATTCCGTCGCCGTCTGGCTGATTCTGGGCCAATCCAATGCGCTGGGCTATGCGCCGTGGCGTCAGGATCCGGCGCAAGGCGACCCGGCCCTGGCCGTCGACGGCCTGACCCCGGCCGAGCGCGACACCCATCCCTGGCTGCGGTTTTCCACCAAGGGCGCGGGGGCCAACGCCGGCAAGTTCACGCCCCATGGCGTCGCCACCGACGCCACGCCGCGCACCTCGACCAAGTTCTGGGACGCAAGCTCCATGGGCGTGGATCGGGGCATTCCGCTCGACACCGCTTCGTTCGGGCCGGAAATCGGGCTGGTGCGCCATGTGCTCGCCGGCGGCGCCGCCACCGAATGGCGCGACGACGCGAACCCGAGGCTGTTCGTGTTCAAGCAGGCGGATGGCGGGCGCTCGGTGGATCATTTCCGCTGGGGCGGGCCGGGGCAGGCCTGGGTGCTCGACGCGCTGCGCCAGACCGGCGGCGAGAACCTCACTTCGCTGGCCGCCGCCCATCAGGTGCTGCTGCAGGGGGTGATCTACGTGATCGGCGAGCGCGACAGCACCAACGCCGATCCCTCCGGCGCGACCATGGCCAATTCGCTCGACGACCGTTTCGGCGACTGGGTGCGTCAGATTCGCGCCGCGCTCGGCATCGACGTGCCGGTGGCCTTCGTGGAGATCAACGACGCCATCGACGCCCGCAAGCAGACCGCCAACGCCAAGCTGGCGACGCTGGCGGCCGGGCTGACAAACGCCGCGGTCATTCCGCGCCAGCCCACCTGGACCAATGTCGGCGACAACATCCACTACGACGCCGCCGGGCAGGGCGTCATCGGGGCGGAGGTTTTCGGGCATTTTCGCGACGTCTACGGGCGGGCCGGCGACGGGCTGGTGATGAATTTCCCCTTCACCGGGCTGAAGCCGTGGTTCCATGTGCCGCCGATGTTCACCGACGACGCGGGCGGTTCGATGAAAGTGGCGGCGATTCCGGCGGTCTCGGGCAAGATCTACGGGCTGGTCACGGCGGCGGGCGCCGCCACGCCGACGGCCGTCGCGATTCGCGACGCCGCGGGCACGGCCACGGGGTTTGTCCGCAGCGTGACGGCGGACGCGCAGTCGCATTGGCTCACGCCCTCCGGCGCCTTCGTCGCCAATCTGACGCAGGACTGCCATTTCGTGCTCGAGGATTCGAGCGGGGCCCTGGGCGAGGCGGTCACGCTGCGCCGCACCGCCAACGCCAAATTCGCGCCGGACCTGAAACTGGAGAGCAACGCCGGCGGCGCCGCGCAGCTGACGCTGAAGCCGAAATTCAGCGGCACGGTCAACTGGGCGCTGCATGCCGGCGCCCGCAACTTCATGCGGCCCGAGGACGTGGAGAACGCCGCCTTCACGCCGTTGGACGCGGCCACGGTCACGGCGCAGAACAACGTCTTGCTGACCATCGACCTCACGGGGCTGACTTCAGGGGCGCAATACACGCTGCTGGCCACGGGCGCCAAGGGCGCGGGCGCGCGCACGGTCACCCAGTCCGTCACCTGGACGGCGGCCTGAGGCGCGCCGGCGGGCCGCTAGATCGGGCGGCTGCGGCGGGCGGCGGCGCCGATCGCGCCATACACGCGTTCGCCGGCGGCGGCGCGCAGCAGCAGCTTCAGGGCGGCCCCGGTCAAGGGGCCGCCCTTTTTCAATGCCGCAAGCGCCATCCGCCGCGCCGCGGCCGGGTCGCTGCGCGCCAGCCCGGCGCCCAGACAGCGCAGTTCAAATCCGCGTTTTTCCGCCTCGTTGAGCAGGCCGTCGCTGGCGATCAGGAAGGCCCGCGCCCGGCGCGCGTCGTCGCGCCGCCCCAGCCGGTCGGCGCGCTCGTCCACATGCTGGATCGCCAGCGGGCGTGCGTCGACTTCGACCCGGGCGCCAAGCGATTCGGCGCGGATCAGGAACAGGTGATCCTCATATTGGCGCAGCGTCGGGTCGAACGCCGTATCGCGCGCCAGCGAGCGCGGGGCGATAACCCCGCTTGCCTGCGCGAAGCCGTTGGAAACATAAAGGAATGATGCGATTCGTTCATCCGGGAACGTGCCGCGCCGGGGCATCTGCCGGTCGCCCCGCGCCCCGCGCTGCACCACGCCCGACACCAGCAGGTCCGGCCCGCCCGGCTTCTCCATGCGCGCGCATTGCGCCGCCAGTTTTTCCGGCAGCCATTCGTCATCGCTGTCCAGGAACGCCACATACCGCCCGCGCGCGGCGTTCAGCCCGGCATTGCGCGCCCGCGCGGGGCCGAGATTGGCGGGCAGGCGCAGGCAGCGCAGGCGGGCGTCGCCGAAGCTTTCCACCACCGCGCCGGGGCGGTCCGACGAGGCGTCGTCCACCACGATCACCTCGAAATCGCCCATGCGCTGCCCCAGCGTCGAGATCAGCGCGCGGCGCAGCAGCAATGCGCGATCTCGCACCGGGATCACGACCGACACCAGCGGCAGGGCGGATACGCGCGGCGGTACGATGCTCATGACCCCACATCGCCCGGCAAGTCTTAAGATTTCATCAACCATGGCGTGAAAGACTCGGGCGCATGGACAGATTCCAAATGAAAATCGGCGCATGAGCGGCGCCTGCATCATCTCGCCGGGCGGACGCGCCGGCGTCGGCGGCATTCAATCCTATGCCCGCTCGATCGCCGATCGACTGGCGGCGGATTTCCCGGATCGGCGGGTGACGCTGCTGGACCCGCGCGGGCCTTCGATCTGGCTGTCGCCGCTGTATCTGCTCGCCGCCCTGGCGCAGTTGGTCTGGCTGGCGGCGCGCGGCGCGGCGGACGTGGCGCATCTGCAGGTTTCCGA
Organism: Oceanicella sp.; assembly: GCF_056449545.1. Classification (NCBI taxonomy): domain Bacteria; kingdom Pseudomonadati; phylum Pseudomonadota; class Alphaproteobacteria; order Rhodobacterales; family Paracoccaceae; genus Oceanicella; species Oceanicella sp. The sequence continues at coordinate 3,767 of NZ_JBWOMN010000023.1, forward strand.
ACGCATGAGCTTTGCGCGCAAGGGCCTGTTGGCGATGGCGGCGCGGGGTCTCGGGATGCGGGTGGTGCTGCACCACCATGGCGCCGAGCTGATCCCCTTCTATCGCGCCGCGCCGCGCTGGGCGCAGCGGCTGATCCGCGCGCTGGTGCGGCAGGTCGATGAAAACGTCGTGCTGGGCGCCGTCTGGGCGCGGTTTCTGATCGATGAGCTGGGCGTGCGCCCGGGCAATGTGAGCGTGCTTTACAACGGCATCGAGGATCGCGCGCCGCCGCAGCGCGCCGAGACCGGCGCGCGCCCCCTGCGCATCCTGTTCCTGGCCGTGATGACCCGTCGCAAGGGCGCAAGGGTGCTGCTGGAGGCGTTGGCGCGGCTGAAGGAGGAAGGCGTCGCCTTCGAGGCGGTGCTGGCGGGCGGCGGCCCGGATCTCGACCCCTGCCGCGCCGAGGCGCGCCGCCTTGGGCTGGCGGCGGATTGCGCTTTTCCCGGCTGGGTCGGCCCGGCGCAACGCGACCGGCTGATGCGCGAGGCGGACGTGTTCGTGTCGCCGTCGAGCCACGAGGGCCTGCCGATCAGCATTCTGGAAGCCCTGCGCGCCGGCGCCCCGGTGCTCACCACCCCGGTCGGCGCCATCGCCGAGGCGTTGCCGCAGGGGCCCGGGGTTCAGCATTTTCCGGTCGGCGGCGCGGCGCGGCTGGCGGGGCAGCTGATCTGGCTGGCGCGCTCGCCGCATCGACGCGCGGCGCAGGGCGAGGCCGCGCGCGCCACTTTCGAAACCCGGTTCCTGCTCAGCAATCACATGGCGGGGCTTCGGCGGATCTATGGATGGGAGGCGGGCGATGGGCAGGCTGTCGCCGGATGAATCCTGGCGCGATCCGCGCTTTGCCCTCAGGCGCTTGCTGCGCTGCACCACCATCGATCGCGGGCAATTCGCGCCGGTGATGCAGGCAGGCATGGCCGCCGCCATCGGCGAACGGGTGGCGCGGGGGCAGCGCGCGGCGCTGGCCGCTGGCGGGCGGGCGAAACCGGCGCGCGTGGCGCTGCTGCTGTCGCCCGTGCCCCGCTCGGGCAGCAATTTTCTGGAGACGCTGATCAGCGCGCATGACGACGTCGCCGCCGCGCCCTGCGGCATGCGCGAGGCGGCGTTTCTGGCCGAGGCCGACCGCATCCGCGGCTTCGAAACCGGGCTGGCGCGGCGCCACGCCGACAACGCAGCCCTGTTCGGCGACTATGAATTCCTGGGCCATGCGGTCAGCGGTTTTCTGGGCCGCGCGGCGGCGGAATCCCCCGAGGCGCGGGTCATTCTGCTGAAGGACCCGCACGCGCGGCGGCTGGAGCTGATCCCGGCCATCCTTCCCGGCGCGCTCACGGCGCTGGTCCTGCGGGACGGGCGGCGGACGCTCGATTCCATGCTGCGCACCTGGCCGCCGCGCCTTTTGGGCCGCAGCTTCGCCGACATGTGCCTGGAATGGGCGCTGGCCACCGAGGCGGCGCTGATCCACGCCGCCCGCGCCCCGACGCGCAACACGCTGCTGCTGCGCTACGAGGACGCCGCCGCCGACCCGCTCGCGGTCGCGACGCGGATCTGGTCGGCGCTTGGGCTGAAAGACTCGGCGGCGGCGGCGCGGGCGGCGCGCGCGGCGCCGGTGATCGGCTCCTCGACCCATTCCGGGGGCGCCGGCGCGGTCGATGGGCGACCCCGGCCCGCGGCGGCCGATTTCAACCCCGCCGGGCGCGAGGTGCAATGGCCCCGATGGCGCGAACGGGTGTTCGCGCGGGTCGCGGGCGCGGTGCAGGCGCGGCTCGACCGCGAGGCGCCGATCGGCGCGCCGCAGCCGCGCGCCAGTGATGACGGCCCGCAGCCCGGTGCGTTGATCGCGGCCGACGAAACCGCGCCTCAGCGCAAGCAGATCGCCGCTGCGGGTTAGGACAGCGGCCGCTGGCCCCGAGGTCGAAGGCTCCGGCGGCGGCGCAACCGGCCGGCGCCGCCGCATGGCGGCCTTGCAGCGCCCTGTTTTCAAGCATGTTCAAGCATGTCAAGGGCGGGCGGCGGCCCGAATGCCCGTGCGGGCGCGGCAAGCGCCGCAGGCCCGGCGAATCCAGCATCCCCTCAGATGCGCAGGCGCCTGAAAACCGGGCGCGGCCCCGGGACAAGACTAAAGCCAGTCCTGCAGCACCGCGACCAGCGGCAGGTCGGCGGGGGGCATGTCAAAATCGCGCAGCCGGTTGGCGCGCGCCCAGGTCAGGGTCTGGCCCTCGCGCGCACGCGGGGTTCCCTGCCATTTTCGGCAGACGAACAGCGGCATCAGCAGGTGAAAATCCGCGTAGGCGTGGCTGGCGAAGCTCAGCGGCGCGAGGCAGCTGGCCCAGGTGTCGATGCCCAGCTCCTCGTGCAATTCGCGGATCAGGCAGGCCTCGGGGGTCTCGCCGGGTTCGAGCTTGCCGCCGGGGAATTCCCACAGTCCGGCCATGGATTTGCCCTCGGGGCGCCTGGCCAGCAGCACCCGCCCGTCCGGGTCGATCAGCGCGCAGGCGGCGACCAGCACGATGCGGGTTTTCACGGAATCGCGCATCGGATCAGGATCGGTAATCGGCGTTGATCTCGATGTAGCGGTGGGTCAGGTCGCAGGTCCAGACCTGCGCCGCGCCGCGCCCGACGCCGAGATCCACGTGAATATCGATCGCGGCGCGCCGCATGTAGGCGGCGCCGTCCTCCTCGCGGTAATCGGGCGAGACCCAGCCGTTCTCGGCCACCAGGATATCGCCGAGCCGGATGCTCAGCGCGTCGCGATCCGCCGCCTCGCCGGATTTTCCCACCGCCATGACGATGCGCCCCCAATTGGGATCCTCGCCGGCGATCGCGGTCTTGACCAGCGGCGAATTGGCGATGGCGAGCCCGACTTTGCGCGCCGCGCGCGGCGATTTCGCGCCGCTCACCGCGATGCGCACGAATTTCGAGGCGCCCTCGCCATCCTTGACCACCTGATGCGCGAGGTCGCGCATGACTTCGAGCAGCGCCGCGCGAAAGATTTTGGCCCGGCGGTCGCGCAGGGTGGTTATCGGGGCCATGCCGGCCTTGCCGGTGGCCGCCAGCAGCACCGTGTCCGAGGTCGAGGTGTCGCTGTCCACGGTGATCGCATTGAAGCTGTCATCGGCGGCGGCGGCGAGCATGCCTTGCAGCGCCGGGCCGGCGATCGCCGCGTCGGTGAACACGAAGCCCAGCATGGTCGCCATGTCCGGCGCGATCATGCCCGACCCCTTGGCGAAGCCGGCGACGGTCACCGGGGCCCCGTCGATCTCGACCACCCGGAAGGCGCCCTTGGGGAAGGTGTCGGTGGTCATGATGGCGCGCGCCGCGGCTTCGGCGGCGCCTGCGTCCAGCGCCCCGGTCAGCGCCGCGAGCTTGCCGGTGATGCGCGCCGGGTCCAGCGGTTCGCCGATCACCCCGGTGGAGGCGACATGGATCCCCGACAGCGCCGCGCCGGTCGCCCTGGCGACGGCGCGGGCCACGGTCTCGACGCTGTCGCGGCCGTTGTCGCCGGTGAAGGCGTTGGCGTTGCCGGAATTGACGATGATCGCCTGCTTGCCTTTCGGGGGGCCCTTGGCGCGGGCCTCGGCGATGCGGTCCTGGCACCAGAGCACCGGCGCGGCGCGGGTGGCCGAGCGGGTGAAGACCCCGGCCACAACGCTGCCCGCCGCCAGTTCCGCCAGCATCACGTCGGTGCGGCCGCTGTAGCGCACCCCGGCCTCGACGGCGGCGAAGCGCACGCCGTCGACCGGGGGCAGGGCGGGGAAGCGGTCCGGCGCGAAAGGCGATATGGCGGGGGGGGCGGGGGCGATCGCCGCCAGCGCGGCCTCAAGGGGCGCGAGCTGCGCGCGCAGGGCCTCGACCTGCGCGGCGAGCGCTGCGGCCCTTGCGGCTTTGCCGCCGGATTTTTTCCGCGCCTTCCCGGCGGCCTTGTCCTTGCCGGGCTTCAGGGCTCTGGCGTTGGCCTTGCGGCCCTTGTCCTTGCCCTTGCCGGCGCGCTTGCCCGCGCCGCCCTTGCTGTCGCGGGCTGTCTTGCTGTCGCGCTTGGCCATGGCGGCGTCCTTTGCGGTCGGTCGGGAGAGCCGGCGCCAGAGGCGCAGGCCGGACGAACGGGGCGGCGCCCGGCGCGCCGCCCCGCGTGGTCGCGCCCGGCCCGAAGCCGGGCCAAAGCGCCTAGTTGGGCAGCAGCAGCTCCTCGCGGCGGATGGCCGCGGCTGCGGGCTGGGGGTCGGGGCGCGTGACCTCGGCGCCGGCGCGCGCCGCGGTCACCGCGGTTTCGGCCGCGCCGTTGCTGACCTTCTGGGTCAGCTCGTTGCGCATCTGCTCGAAGCTCGGCGGTTCGGTCTCGCGCCGGTCCTCCAGCAGGATCACGTGCCAGCCGAACTTGGTCTGCACCGGCGCCGACACGTCGCCCTTGTCGAGCGCGAAGGCCGCTTCGGCGAATTCCGGGACCATGGCCCCCCTGGCGAACCAGCCCAGATCGCCGCCGCCGGCGCCCGAGGGCCCGGTGGAGCGTTCCTTGGCCAGATCGGCGAAATCGGCCCCGGCCTCGAGCTCGGCGACGATGGCCTTCGCCTCGTCCTCGGTCTTGGACAGGATGTGGCTGGCGCGGATCTCCTCGACCGGGACGAAGGCGGCGACGGCCTCGTCATAGGCGGCGCGCAGGGCCTCGTCGGTGACGGCGGCCTCGACCACCCGGCGCAGCTGCGCCTCGGCGAGGTAGTTGCGCGCGTCCATCTTGGCGCGCAGCGCCGCCAGCGGGGCCTTGTCGAGCCCGGCGGCGATCGCCTGATCGGCGAGCACGGTCTGGGTGACGATCTGCTCCACCAGCGCGGTGTAAAGCTGTTCGTCGGGCATGGCGCGATACTGGTCGGGCAGGTTGGCCTGCATCAGGATCACTTCGCCCAGGGTGATGTTCGTGCCGTTGACCGTCGCCACCACCATGGAGATGTCGAGCGGCGCGGCCTCGGCCGGCGCCGCAGTCTGGTCGCCGGTCTGCTGGGCGAAGGCGGGGGCGGCGGCGATCTGGGCCGCGCCCAGGGCGGCGATCACGGCAAAGGCCGCGATCGGGCGGCGCGGAAGGTAAACTGGCATCAAGGGCTCCTCGGCGTTTTTCGGTTGCCCGCCCAGCGCGCGGCGCAGGCCTGGTCGGGCGATTTGGTTCGGGCGCCTTGGTTCGGGCGCGTTGACAGGTCCGTGCCCGCCGCTTACATCACCACTGCCCCTCAGGGGCGGTTGCGAGCGCCTTTGAAGGGCGTTTGCGGCGGGCGCGCGTTTTCATCTAGAGCGTCATGGGCGGCCGAACAAGGGTCGCCGCGCATGACGGCCCGGATCGGCGGCCCGGATCGGCGGCCCGGATCGACCGGGATCCCCGGCCCGGATCGGCCCCGGCGAAGATGCGACGCGCGGACCCGTCGACCGATGCGCGCGCCCTTGGAATGCAGTGGCGCCACCAATGACAGACAGGGATACGCCGCAGCATGTTGGGTTTGGGCGCCGCCGCCAGGAAACTATTCGGAACCGCCAATGACCGCATGGTGAAAACCATGATGAAGACGGTCGCGCGCATCAATGCGCTGGAACCTGAGGTCTCGGCGCTGTCCGACACGGATCTGCGCGCCAAGACCGACGAATTCCGCGACCGCGTGGCCGGGGGCGAGTCGCTCGACGACCTGCTGCCCGAGGCCTTCGCCGTGGCGCGCGAGGCCGCCAAGCGCGCCATCGGCCTGCGACCTTTCGACGTGCAGCTGCTGGGCGGCATCGTGCTGCACAACGGCCAGATCTCGGAAATGAAGACCGGCGAGGGCAAGACCCTGGTCGCCACCCTGCCGGTGTATCTGAACGCCCTCGCCGGCGAGGGCGTGCACGTGGTCACCGTCAACGACTACCTGGCGCGGCGCGACGCGGCGTGGATGGGCAAGGTCTACGAATTCCTCGGGCTCAGCACCGGCGTGGTGGTGCCCGGCGTCGACGACGCGGCGCGCAAGCGCGCCTACGCCTGCGACGTGACCTATGCCACCAACAACGAGCTGGGCTTCGACTACCTGCGCGACAACATGAAGTTCTCGCTCGAGGAAATGGTCCAGCGCGATCACGCCTACGCCATCGTCGACGAGGTGGATTCGATCCTGATCGACGAGGCGCGCACGCCGCTGATCATCTCCGGCCCCGCCGAGGACAGCGCCGAGCTCTATCAGTCGGTTGACCAGATCATCCCGGAACTGACGGCCGAACATTACGAGATCGACGAAAAGACCCGCGCCACCAACCTCACCGACGAGGGCAACGAATTCATCGAACTGCGCCTGCGCGCCGCCGGGCTGCTCAAGGACGACGCCAATCTCTATGATCCCGAGAGCGTCAGCCTCGTGCATCACGTCACCCAGGCGCTGCGCGCCCACAAGCTGTTCCAGCGCGACAAGGATTACATCGTCAAGGACGGCAAGGTGGTGATCATCGACGAGTTCACCGGGCGCATGATGGAGGGGCGGCGCTACGGCGACGGCCAGCATCAGGCGCTGGAGGCCAAGGAAAACGTCGCCATCCAGCCGGAAAACGTCACCCTCGCCTCGGTGACCTTCCAGAACTATTTCCGACTCTACGGCAAGCTCGCCGGCATGACCGGCACAGCGATGACCGAGGCCGAGGAATTCGGCTCGATCTACGAGCTGGAGGTGGTGGAGATCCCCACCAACATGCCGGTGAGGCGCGAAGACGACGACGACCAGGTGTTCCGCTCCGGCACGGAGAAATACCGCGCCATCGTCGAGGCCATCGCCGATGCGCGCCGCCGCGGCCAGCCGACGCTTGTGGGCACCACCTCGATCGAGAAATCCGAACAGCTGTCGGCGATGCTGTCCGACGCGGGCTTTCTGCGCGAGGCCGCCGATTTCATGCTCGGCCAGGCCGAGAAGCTCAAGAAGAAGGAGGCCGACCGCAAGGCCTATCTGGAGGAGACCGCCGCCTATCTGAAGCAGCAGGCCGCCAGCGGCGCCGGCATCGAGCATCTGGTGCTGAACGCCCGCCATCACGAACGCGAGGCCCATATCGTCGCCCAGGCCGGCGTGCCCGGCGCGGTGACCATCGCCACCAACATGGCCGGGCGCGGCACCGACATCCAGCTCGGCGGCAATCTCGACATGCGGGTGGCGGCCGAGGTCGAGGCCGCCGAAACCGACGACCCGGCGCAGATCGCGGCGATAACCGAACGGGTGAAGGCCGAGATCGAGGCGGCCAAGCGAAAGACCATCGAGGCCGGCGGGCTGTGGGTGATTTCCACCGAGCGCCACGAAAGCCGGCGCATCGACAACCAGCTGCGCGGCCGATCGGGGCGGCAGGGGGATCCGGGGCGCTCGACCTTCTTTCTCAGCCTTGAAGACGACCTGATGCGCATCTTCGGCTCCGAGCGCATGGACAAGATGCTCAAGACCCTCGGGCTCGACGAGGGCGAGGCCATCGTCCACCCCTGGGTCAACAAGGCCATCGAGAAAGCCCAGGCCAAGGTCGAAGCGCGCAATTTCGACATCCGCAAGAACCTGCTGAAATACGACGACGTGATGAACGACCAGCGCAAGGCCATCTTCGGCCAGCGCCGCGAGATCATGGAGGCCGACGACGTGGCCGAGGTGGTGCGCGACATGCGCCACGAACTGATCAACGATCTGGTCGCCGAACACATCCCGCCGCGCGCCTATGCCGACCAGTGGAAGACCGAGGAGCTCTACGGCAAGCTGCTGCAGTATTTCGGCGGCAAGGACATCCCGGTGATGGCCTGGGCCGAGGAGGAGGGCGTCGACGACGAGACCATCCGCGAACGGCTTTACAAGCTGACCGACGAGATGGCCGCCCAGAAAGCCGCCGATTTCGGCCCGGCGGTGATGCGCCAGATCGAGAAATCGCTGCTGTTGCAAACCATCGACCATCACTGGCGCGAACATCTGGTGACGCTCGAACACCTGCGTTCGGTGGTCGGATTTCGCGGCTACGCGCAGCGCGACCCGCTGAACGAATACAAGTCCGAGGCGTTCTCGCTGTTCGAGAACCTGCTGGCGCGGCTCAGGCGCGACGTGACCGGGCAGCTGTCCTATGTGCAGGTGATGACCCAGGAACAGGCTGAACAGCAGCGCGCGGCGCAGGTCGAGGCCCAGCTCGCCGCCCAGCTGGCGGCGCGCCAGCAGATCGATGTCAGCGCCGCCATCGACGCGCCGCCGGAGCTGGAGGCCGCGGGCGCCGAACCGGCCCAGTCCCGGTCCCAGTCCCAGTCCCAGTCCCGGGCTCAGTCCCGGGCGCAGTCCGGCGCGCCGGTGACGGATCCGCAGGATCAGTCCACCTGGGGCAAGGTCGGCCGCAACGAGGCCTGCCCCTGCGGCTCGGGCCGCAAATACAAGCATTGCCACGGCAAGCTCGGCTGACCGGGCGCGCCCGCCCGGCCCGGTCGCGACGACCGGAGCGGGGCGCCTGATGCATGTCGCGCATGACCAGAACCGCCGGGGCCGCGCCCCCGGCGGTTTTTTCGTGGCCGTGGCGGTCTGGCGCGGTCTGGCGCGGTCTGGCGCGCGCAAGGGGCTTGACCCGTCGCGCCGCTATTGTTAACTGTTGGGTGAATTAACTGAAAGGCTAACAAGCCATGCCGCAACTTTCCGCCGCCTTCGCCGCGCTTGGCGATCCGACCCGCAGGGCGATCCTCGACCGGCTGATGGAGGGCGACGCCAGCTTCACCGAACTGGCCCGCCCCTTCGCCATGTCCCGCCCGGCGGTGGTCAAGCACCTGCATGCGCTGGAGCGCGCCGGGCTGATCAGCAAGCAGGGCGCCAAGGCCCGCCCGGTCTACCGGCTTGCGCCGCAGGGGCTGCGGGCGCCCGTGGACTGGCTCAACCGCTACGCGCAATTCTGGGAGGGCGCGCTCGACAATCTCGACGCCTACATCAAGGAAATTGAGGCCAAAAAGGGAGATTCCGAATGACCGACCCCGCCTTCGCGCCCAGCCGGATCAGCGAATCGCAAGTCAGCGACGACCGGCTCAGCGCCTCGCGCCCGGACCCGCGCAGCCTGGAAATCATGCGCGTCTTCGCGGTGCGCCCCAAGGTGCTGTGGGACCTGTTCACGGATCCGGTGCATTTCGCCCGCTGGTGGGGGCCGTCGCACTGCACCTGCACCACCTGCGAGCTTGATCTGCGGGTCGGCGGCGACTGGCTCACCACCCTGACCTTTCCCGACGGCGACACCGCCACCATGTTCGGCCGCTACACCCGCATCGAGGCCCCCAACAGGCTGGACTACACCTGGATCTGGCGCACGGCCGACGGCGACAGCCCGACCTCTGCGGTGCGGCTCGATTTCACCGAACGCGGGACCGGCACGCTGCTGCATCTGCGTCATGCGGATCTGCCCGAGGACCGCGCCGAAAGCCACCTCAAGGGCTGGACCGCCGCGCTGGAAAGCCTGGTTTCCCACCTCAAGACCATCGCATAGGAGGCGAACATGCTCAGAGAAAATCCGTTTTGCTGGGTCACCATCCCGGTCGCCGACATGGATCGCGCCATCGCGTTCTACGGCGAGGTGTTCGACATGGACCTGACCCCGCAGCAGATGGGCGAGGACGTGATGACCATGCTGCCCATGGCGGCCGAGGCCCCGGGCTGCGCCGGGGCGCTGTTCAAGGGGGCTTCGGACCTGAAGCCGGGCCAGATGGGCAGCGAGGCGTTCTTCGCCTGCGCCGGCGATCTCGCCGCCGCGCTGGATCGCGTCGAACCCGCCGGCGGCAAGGCGCTGTCGGAAAAGATCGCCATCGGCCCCAACGGTTTCATCGCCCATATCGTTGACACCGAGGGCAACCGCATCGGGCTGCATTCCACAGTCTGAGCCCCGCCCGCCTGATCCCCGGCCCGCCCGCAGGTCAGGCGGCCTCCGCCGACAGCCCCAGCGCCAGCGGCACGTAGCCCGGCACCTCGGCCATGCGTCTCGCCACCGAGGGGTGCAGATCCTCGCCGTCGGTCCCGCGCACGCAGCGCCGCCCGCGCAGCACGAAAAGCGGCCCCAGCCCGGTGTTGCAGCCCATCATCGGCGCCGCGGCGTTCATGGGAAAGCGCCGCCGCCAGCCCAGCGGCAGGATCAGCCCGCATTCCTCGGCGCGCTCCAGCATCCAGACCAGCGGGATATTGGACAGCGGCCGCGCCGCGGGGCGGGTGTCCACCTGCCCGCCCACGTCGCCATGGCTGCCCGCGAACCACATCTGCTCCAGCCGCCCCTGCCAGTTGGGGGCGCGCTGCCACATCACCGGGCTGAAGGCCAGCCGGGTCTCGTCCAGCGCCAGCGCGTGAAAGCCGTTGCGGATGTTGGGCCCGAGCGCGTGGTTGTGGAATTCGGTGGCCATGGGATGGATTCGCGACAGGATCGGGTAGGGCAGGCCCAGCGCCTTCACCGTGTCCCAGGCGCCGATCATCGCCACCGGCACGTTTGGCCGGCAGTAGCGGTTGGAAAAGATCCGCGATTGCAGCGACGGGATCTGCGATTCGTAGTAGTGGAACGCCCGGCGCACCCGCCGCGGCGAGGTGTGGCGTCGTTTCAGCAGCCCCATCTGCCCGATGAACCCCGCGAGACTGCGCACCGTGTAGGCGCCGCGGCTGTAGCCGAACAGGAAAATCCGGTCGCCGGGCTGGTAGCGCATGGCCAGCGCCGCGTATCCCTCGACGATTGCGTCGTTGACGCCCTTGCCGGTGGCGGCGCGCAGCCAACCTTCCCAGCCGCGCCCATGCACGCCACGGTTGTATGTGACCATCTGCCGAGGGTCCGCGGCGCCCCGCGTCAGCAGCTTGTAGAGCAGCCCGGCATTGGTTTCGCAGCCCGGATCCAGCGAACTGAGCGTCCCGTCCACAATGAATACGTGATTTCGGGGGGCGGCCTCATCTGCAAATTGCAACGAACTTCTCAAATTGCAAATCCCATATTGCGAACCGATCGCGTTTTGCAACCGCAATGCCTTATTGACGCCTTAACAGCGCCCCGGATTCGTCCCGAAGGTTGCATGGACCTTTCTATTCGCCGCCTCATGCCCCGCCCCGCAAGCGAAAACTGTCCGGAACCCGCTTGTCGCCGGGTTGGCATCATACTTGCTTCTTTGTTCAGCGTGTTGGGTAAAATGGGGAGGGTCTGATGCGGGAGTTAATCTTCTTGCCGTGCGACATGCACGCGGCGCCGAAGGCGGGATACTGGGCGCGGGGGGCGCTGCGTCACGCCGGGTTGTCCGCCAGTCGGGCGCAGAAGGCCGCGAGCAAGCTGACCGACGCATATAAGGCGGCGGTGTCGGCTTTCAACGGCGCGGCGGCGCAGGAAGGCGCCGAAGTCATGCTGGTGCTGAGCGACGAGAGCGGCGAACTGGCCTTCGAATTGATCGCCGACGGCGACCAGGCGCGGGGCGATCTGGTCGGCAAGCCGGGGGCGATGGGGTCGCTCTGGGACGCCATCGAACGCCGGGTCGCCGGCGACGGCGTCACCTGCCTGCGAATGCGCGCCATCGCGTGATCGAGATCCGCCGTGACGCGAGCCAGTGGGGACTGGCGCGCGAGCGGGGATGAAAGGGCGAGGTTTGGGGGCCTCGCCCGGCTGCAAGGAGGCGGATGACCGGGGGGTCGTCCGATCCATGCGGCAGGCGCTCGGACGGGCGTTTGCGACGCGGCGGGCGCTTGGGGAAGCGCCCGCCGTTTTCTTGATTTCGCCAGGGCGATCCGGGACATGACATGCCGCACGGGCGCATGATTGCGCGGCGTCCGTTGGCGCGGAGCGCCCGACGCCCCCACGCGACCGCCGCCCGGCGCGCCGCAACCAGCCGCGCCAGTCAGCCGCGCCAGTCACCCGCCCCGATCAGCCGCGCCGGTCACCCGCGCCAGTCCAACCGCTCCAATCTGCCGCGCCAGTCAGCCGCGCCGCGCCAGCGCCTCCCAGATCCGCGACGGGGTGAGCGGCGCGGCGATGGCCTCGGCCCCGGCTTCGCGCAGCGCGTTCTGCCCGGCCAGCACGATCGCCGGAATGGCGCCCACCGACCCTGCCTCGCCGCAGCCCTTCACCCCCAGCGGGTTGGTCTGCGCCCGCGTCGGATGCATCTGGAAATCGAAGAACGGCAGGTCGTCGGCGCGCGGCATCTGGTAATCCATGAAGGACCCCGCCAGCGGCTGCCCGGTCTGGGCGTCATAGACCGCCCGTTCGCCCATGGCCTGCCCGGCCCCCTGCGCCACGCCGCCATGCACCTGCCCCTCGACGATCAACGGGTTGATCACCGTGCCGAAATCGTCGCTGACGCTGTAGCGGGTCAGGGTCAGGGCGCCGGTCTCGGGGTCGATGTCCACCTCGGCCACGTGGCAGCCGTTGGGAAATGTGGACTGGGTGTCGTTCACCTCGCCCAGCCCCGTGACGCCCCCCGCCTCGGCCACGGCCTCGGCCAGCGCCACGGTTCGGTCGGTGCCCTTGATGCGGAAGACCCCGCCGTTTTCGGGTGAAAACTCGATGTCGCCCGGCGCCGCCTCCAGTTTCTCCGCCGCCGCCTCGCCGGCCTTGGCGATCACGTCGTCGGCGGCGTGCAGCAGCACCCGGCTGGCCATGATCAGCGAGCGCGAGCCCCCGGTGCCGCCGCCCGCCGGCAGCAGGTCGCTGTCGCCGTCGAGCAGGCGGATGCGATCGAGCGGCACGCCGAGGCTTTCGCGGATGATCTGCGCCCAGGCGGTCTCATGCCCCTGACCGTTGGACTGGGTGCCCACCGCCGCCTCCACCCGCCCGTCCGGCAGCATGTTCAGCATGGCGTGCTCCACCGGCCCGCCGCCGGTGCGCTCGAAATAATAGATCGCCGCGATCCCGGCGAGCCGCCCGCGCGCCGCCGCCGCCGCGCGCCGCGCCGGGAACCCGGCGTAATCCGCCGCCGCCAGCGCCGCGTCGAGGTTGCGCCCCGCGTCCAGACTGTCGAACAGGAACCCGCCATGAGACGCGTAGGGGATCTGCTCCGGCCGGATCAGGTTCATCCGCCGGAACGCCGCCGGATCCATGTCGAAAGCGCGGGCGCCGGCCTCCATCACCGCTTCGGTGACATGGCTCGCCTCGGGCCGCCCGGCGCCGCGATAGGCGTCGGTGGGGGTGGTGTTGGTGAAGGCGCCGCGCACCTCGTGATGAAAGCATTCGATGTCATACATGCCCCCGGTCAGCGGCGCCGAGAACACCGTGTGCACGCCGACCCCGACCGAGGAGTAATACGCCCCCAGATTGGACACCGAACGGCAGCGCATGGCCAGCACCCGGCCCGTCGCGTCAAACGCGCCCTCGGCGGCGGTGACCAGATCGCGGGCCTGGGCGTCGGACAGGAAGCTTTCGCTGCGATCGGCGGTCCATTTCACCGGGCGGCCCAGATCCCTGGCGGCGATGGCGCAAAGCGCGTCCTCGGGATGCGCTTGCAGCTTCATGCCGAAACCGCCGCCCACATCGGGCGTGTGCACGCGGATGCGCGCCGGCGGAACCTGCAGCTGCGCCGACAGCTTGCCGCGCAGCGAATGGCTGCCCTGGGTGGCGGCATGCATGATCCAGCGGCCCGCGCCCCCGGCGCCGGCAGGGTCGTAATCGGCGATCACCGCGCGGGGCTCCATGGGGTTGACCACAAGGCGCTGGTTGATCACCTCCACCGCGACGGTCCTGGCGGCGCGGGCGAAGGCGGCGTCGGTGGCGCCCCGGTCGCCGACGCTCCAGCGATAGGCGAGGTTGCCCGGCGCCCCGTCATGCAGCTGCGGCGCGCCGGGGGCGAGCGCTGCGCGCCCGTCCACCACCACGTCGCGCTCGTCGAAATCCAGCTCGATCAATTCCGCCGCGTCGCGCGCCTGATCCCGGGTCTCGGCGACGATGAAGGCCACCGGCTGGCCCGCGAATCGCATGACTTCGTCCGCCAGATGCGGCATTTCCACCGGCGCCGGGGCGCTGCCGTCGATCTGCCTGAGCGCAAATCCGTTGGCCAGCGGCGCCAGCCTGCCGGCCAGATCCGCCCAGCCATACACCGCCAGCACCCCCGGCGCGGCGCGCGCGGCGGCCAGATCCAGCGCGATGATGCGGGCATGGGCGGCGGGCGCGCGCAGCACATGCGCCTGCGCCTGGCGGGGCAGGGCGATGTCGTCCACATAGCGCCCGGCGCCGCGCAACAGCCGGTCGTCTTCCTTGCGCCGCACGGGCTGGCCGATGCCGAATTTCATGTTTCTGGGTTCCTGGCGTTGGGACTGGCCTCCGCGCCCGCGCCCGCAGGGGCGGCGCGCGAAACGGCGGCTGAATCGGGTGCGACGTTACAGGCGCGCGGGGGGGCGGCGCAACGCCGACCTTGCGGCGCGCCGGGCGGTAACTCTCCTGAAGGTATCAATTTATTGTCGGTTGAGCCATAATCGCAGCGTAGCGTACGAATCACTGGGGCGGTCTGTTTTGCGTGGCGATGACCGGATGATGGCGGTCTTGACAGGTGTTGTGCTTATGGTCGCGTTGGGGGCCATAGCGCAGAAAAGCGACCTGCTGCTTGCTGCATTTTCAAAAAAGCCCGAGGTTTTCGAACCGGTTGACGATGTCGTCACCGTCGATGCCGGGCGCGCGTATCTGATCGACGTGCTGGCCAATGACAAGGGGATCGGCGACGCGGATCGCGCCGGGATGCGGATTCTGTCCGCGCCCGCCTGCGGCGCCGTGCGCAACGAAAACGGACAGGTCGTCTACACCGCGGACGCCGCCTGCGCCGGGCCGCAGGTGACGACGTATTGCGTCGCGCGCGACGGCGACTGCCGGCGCGCCAGACTCACCGTGAACGTCACCCCCTTGCCTGCCGCGGCGCCCCGAAGCGCGACGGCGCGGGCCGGGCAGCCGGCGCCGCGGGCCGCGCGGCAGGGAGAACCGGCGCCGCGGGCCGCGCGGCAGGGAGAAAGCAACCTCGCCGCCGTGAATGCGCCCCCGGCCGCGCCGAAATTCGTCGCTCCTGATCCCGTTGCCCAGAACGCCGGGCCGAACGCCGCCGCTCCGAATGCCGGCCCGGGGTCCGCCGTCCCTGGCGCTGCCGCCCCGAACGCCGCCCCGAACGCCGGGCCGAACGCCGGGCCGAACGCCGGGCCGGGCCCCGCGCGCATGGCC
>NZ_JBWOMN010000024.1:0-13981 GCF_056449545.1 Oceanicella sp.
CACGGCGATGGTGTCGGCGGCCTGCGATTCCGGGACCTCGAACAGCAATTCGTCGTGGACCTGCAGCAGCATCCGCCCGGTCAGCCCGGCATCGGCCAGCGCTCGGGGCGCCCGGATCATGGCGCGCCGGATCACGTCCGCCGCCGTGCCCTGGATCGGCGCGTTGATCGCCGCGCGCTTCTGGAACCCCGCCTGCGGCCCCTTGGCGTTGATGTTGGGGGTGTGGATGCGCCGCCCGAACAGGGTCTCCACATACCCCTGCGCCTTGGCCTGCTCCACGGTCTTGTCCATATAGGCGCGGATGCCGGGGAATTTCTCGAAATAGGCGTCAATGAAACGTTTGGCCTCGTCGCGCGGGATGCGCAGGTTGTTGGCCAGCCCGAAGGCCGAGATCCCGTAGATCACCCCGAAATTGATCGCCTTGGCCTGGCGGCGCACCATCGGATCCATGTCCTCGATGGGCACGCCGAACATCTCCGACGCGGTCATGGCGTGGATGTCGAGCCCGTCGCGAAACGCCTGTTTCAGCGCCGCGATGTCGGCGACATGGGCGAGGATGCGCAGCTCGATCTGGCTGTAGTCCAGCGACAGGATGACATTGCCGGGATCGGCCACGAAAGCCTCGCGGATCTCGCGCCCCGCCTCGGTCCTGACCGGGATGTTCTGCAGGTTGGGATCGGTGGAGGCCAGCCGCCCGGTGGAGGTCGCGGCCAGGCTGAACGAGGTGTGCACGCGCCCGGTCTCCGGGTTCACGTGGTCCTGCAGCGCATCGGTATAGGTGGATTTCAGCTTTGACAGCTGGCGCCAGTCCAGCACCCGCGCCGGCAGGTCGTGGCCCTCGGCGGCCAGGGTTTCCAGCACGTCCGCCGGGGTCGACCAGGCGCCGGTCTTGCCTTTCCTGCCGCCCGGCAGGCTCATGCGGTCGAACAGGATCTCGCCCAGCTGCTTGGGGCTGCCGATGTTGAATTTTTCGCCGGCCAACGCGTGGATCTCGGTTTCCAGCGCCGCCATGCGCTGGGCGAAATTGTTGGACAGCCGGCTGAGCCGGTCGCGATCGACGCGGATCCCGGCCATCTCCATGTCGGCGAGCACCGGAACCAGCGGCCGCTCCATGGTCTCGTAGACCGTGGTCAGCCGATCGCGGCTGAGACGCGGCTTCAGAACCCGGTGCAGGCGCAGGGTCACGTCGGCATCCTCGGCGGCGTAGGGCGCGGCCTTGTCGAGCGGCACGCGATCGAAGGTGATCGCCGACTTGCCCGAGCCGATCAGCTCCTTGATCGGGATCGGCTGGTGGTCGAGATAGCGGCGCGACAGTTCGTCCATGCCATGCGAATGCAGCCCCGAGGCCAGCGCGTAGCTGATCAGCATGGTGTCGTCGATGCAGACCAGGGGCGCGCCATGGCGGGCCAGCACCTTCATGTCGTATTTCAGGTTCTGGCCGATCTTCAGGATCGCCGGATCGGCGAAAACCGGCCGCAGCATCGCCAGCGCCGCCGCACGATCCATCTGCCCCGGCGTCAACGTCACCGCGCCCAGCAGATCGCCGTCGCCCTCCACATGGCCGAATGGCAGGTAACAGGCCCGCCCCGGCGTGACGCACAGCGATATCCCCACCAGATCGGCCTTCATTTCGTCCAGCGAGGTGGTCTCGGTGTCCACCGCCACATGGCCGCGCGCCATGATCCGCTCGATCCAGCCCTGCAACGCGCCCGCGTCGCGCACGATTTCGTAAGCCGCATGATCGAACGGCGCCGGCGTCGCGTCAGCGGCGCCCAAAGTGACCGGGCCTTCGGGGGCCTGCCCCCCGGAGGCGGGGTCGCCCCGCGCCATCCCCCGCGGCGGCGCCTCAACGCCCAGCTTCGACGCGATGCGCCGCGTCAGGGTCGAAAACTCCATCTCGTTGAGAAACCCCAGCAAGGCGTCCGGGTCCGGGGCCCGCAGCGCCAGATCCTCCAGCGGGGCCGGCACCGGCACGTCCTGCGCCAGGGTCACCAGTTGCTTTGACAGCCGGATCCGGTCGGCGAAATCAATCAGGTTCTGGCGCCGCTTGGGCTGCTTGATCTCCCCGGCGCGGGCCAGCAGGGTCTCAAGATCGCCGTATTCGTTGATCAGCAGCGCCGCGGTCTTGACCCCGATCCCCGGCGCGCCGGGCACGTTGTCAACCGAATCCCCGGCCAGCGCCTGCACGTCGATCACCTTCTCGGGGCCGACGCCGAATTTCGCCGCCACCTCGGCCGGGCCGATGGAAATGTTCTTCATGCCGTCGAGCATGCCCACCCTGTCGCCCACCAGCTGCATCAGATCCTTGTCCGAGGACACGATGGTGACCTTCGCCCCGGCCTCGCGCGCCATGCGCGCATAGGTGGCGATGATGTCGTCGGCCTCCCAGCCCTGCATCTCGATGCAGGGCAGGTTGAAGGCCCGCGTGGCATCGCGGATCAGCGGGAATTGCGGGACCAGATCCTCGGGCGCCGGCGGGCGGTGCGCCTTGTATTCGGGGTAGATGTCGTTGCGAAACGTCTTGCCGGAATGATCGAAGATCACCGCCGCATGGGTCGGCGCGCCCTCGCCGCGATTGTCCTCGACCAGCTTCTGAATCATGTTGCAAAAGCCCGACACCGCGCCCACCGGCAGCCCGTCGGATTTGCGCGTCAGCGGCGGCAGGGCGTGGAAGGCGCGGAAGATGAATCCCGAACCGTCCACGAGTTGCAGGTGATCCCCCGGCCCGAAAGCCTTTTGGGCCGGTTCGGGCGCCGGGTCTGCGGCGTCCGGCGCGTCGGCCACGCCGGTCAGGACCCGTCCGCCGGGCCGCCCTTGCGCACGAATGCCTTGTCGCAATAGGGGCATTCGACCCGGCCGGTCTCGGGCGAGACGCTCAGCCAGACCCGCGGATGCCCGGTCGCCGCGCCGCCGCCGTCGCAGGCGACGCGAGAGGTGGTGACGAGCTCGGTCTCGGGGGCGTCAATGGTCATGAAGAATATTTCCTCGCTGGATCGCTTCGAACTCGGCTCGCATGATAGCGATGCCGGCCCGCGCGGCAAGCGACGCTTTTGCCGCGCGCCGCCCGGGAGCGGCGGCAAGCCCGCGGTTGCGCGCCGCGCCCGCGCGGCCTATTTGCTGCGGACAGCAAGCGGAGACCTGCCGATGAGCGCCCAGACCGATCCCTCCCGCGCGCCGCGCGCGGAGGACCCCGCCCAGACGCCCGAGGCGACGCCGGCCAACGCCATCGAGGTCCGCGGCCTGCGAAAAACCTATCGCGGCGCCGGCGGACCGCCCAGGGAGGCGCTGAAGGGCCTCGACCTCGACATCCCGCTGGGCTCGATCTTCGGCCTGCTCGGCCCCAACGGCGCCGGAAAATCGACCTTCATCAACATCCTCGCCGGGCTGGTGACCAAGACCGCCGGCGCGGTGCGCATATGGGGCTTCGATCAGGACCGCAATCCGCGCCAGTCGCGCGCCGCCATCGGGGTGGTGCCCCAGGAGCTCAACATCGACCCGTTCTTCACGCCGCGCGCAGCGCTGGAACTGCAGGCCGGGCTCTACGGGGTGCCCAAATCCGAGCGCCGCACCGAGGAGATCCTCGAAAAGGTCGGGCTCACGGACAAGGCCGAAGCCTATGCCCGTTCGCTGTCCGGGGGCATGCGGCGGCGGCTGCTGATCGCCAAGGCCATGGTGCACAACCCGCCGGTGCTGGTGCTCGACGAACCCACCGCCGGCGTCGACATCGAACTGCGCCGCATGCTCTGGGCCTATATGCGCGAACTCAACGACGCCGGCGTCACCATCATCCTCACCACCCATTACCTCGAAGAGGCCGAGCAGATGTGCGACCGCATCGCCGTCATCGGCGAGGGCCGGCTGATCGCCTGCGAACCCACCGCAACCCTGCTGGCGCGGCTCGACCGCAAG
The DNA here is from genome assembly GCF_056449545.1 of Oceanicella sp. Taxonomy (NCBI): domain Bacteria; kingdom Pseudomonadati; phylum Pseudomonadota; class Alphaproteobacteria; order Rhodobacterales; family Paracoccaceae; genus Oceanicella; species Oceanicella sp. The sequence continues at coordinate 3,910 of NZ_JBWOMN010000024.1, forward strand.
ACCCTGACCATCCAGCCCGCCGAACCGCTCGCCGCCCCGCCGGCCATGCCCCCCGGCGTCACGGCGAAGCTGCGCGACGACGGCGCGCTGGTGCTCGACTACAGCCGCGACGCCACCAATGCCGGGGCGCTGATCGCGCGGGTGCAGGCGGCGGGGGTGACCATCCTCGACATCGCCACCGAAGAACCGCATCTGGAGGACGTGTTCATCAGCCTGGTGCGCGGCGCCTGACCGCCCCGATGCGGCGCAGCCGCGAGAGCCCGCCAGGTCGGCGCGTGACAAGGCCTCAAGCCCGGCGCCACAGTTTCTTGCGCACCGCCGTCAGCGCGTCCGAGACCAGATAATCCACGTGATCGCGGTCCGACAGCGCCGCGCGCGCGCCCTCGCGGTCGCCGGCTTCGTCATCGGGCGGCCCCGGCGCGAAGCCGCGATCGGCCCAGCGGTGATACAGCAGCGCGTCCAGTTCGTTCTCGCCGAGGATGCGGGCGCGCAGCGTCTCGCCCAGATCCTCGCGCCCGATCCGCCTGGCCTTGCCCACATTCGAGCTGATCACCTGATCATCGACGCCCAGCTCGCGCGCGATCCCCGCCACCGCCTCGTCGCAGCGCCGGTAGCCGCCGACGAAGTGAAAGCCGGCGAAGGCCCGCTCCAGCAGGTCGAAGCGCCCCCGCGAGGACAGGCCGTAGAGCGCCGGATAGCCGATCTCGAAATAGCGGTGCAGCAGGAAGCGGCTGACGGGGTTGCGCCGCTGCGCCGCGTACCAGCCCTCGAAATCCGGCGGCGCGACCTCGCCATGGGTCTCATGGCGCCAGATCCGGTAATTGTAGAAGGACAGCAGATAGCCGATGGGGTCGCGCAGCAGCACCGATTCCCGCACCGGCCGCCCGGCGAACGCCCGGCGCAGCGAGGTGGACAGCGAATGCCCCGAGACCAGCCGCACCCCGGCGACGTCGCGCGGGCGCAGCGCGTAGCGGTTGCCGATCACCTCGCGCAGCGGGTTCTGCCAGCGCGGCGCGATCATGAACCCGTCGCCAAGCGTCCGCGAAAAATGGTTTTCAACCGTGGTGCCGGCGCATTTGGGCACATGCAGGAAGAAATGGACCGGATCGGACATGCGGGATCCCTTGCGCGCGGCTCTCCCCGCCCGATAGCGCACAAGCCGCGCCGGCGCAACGCGCGACGCATTCCTGCGCCCGCCGGGCTATGCGGGGCGGGCGTCGAGGGGTCGGCGCGCCGGGCCTAGGACAGCTTGCCGTGGATCAGATCCAGATCCATCTCGCGGCGCGGCGGCCCGTCGCCGGGGGCCTTGTCATAGCCGAACAGCCGGAAATCCTTGCGATACACATCCTGCACCAGATGCGTGGACAGATCGTCGAAATACGCCGCCACGGGATGGGCGCGCCTGGGCCCGTGCGCGGCGCTCTCGTTGAAGCGGGGCAGCGCGTCCAGATCCACCGGATGCGCCGGGGTCGCCAGGTCCAGCACCGCGCGCAACCCCTCCTCCAGCCGCTCGGTGGGCAGGATCAGCGCGTAGCGCCCGCCGCCGCGGATCATGGTGCCCACATGCCCGGCCTGCGCCGACCAGTGGATGTCCGGATCCATGGGCTTGCGAAATCGGATGGTGTCGCGCGCGAACAGCAGGAATCGACGAAAAGCCGCGATCTGGTCGAAATCCTCCTGCTCCACATCGACGCCGTAGCGGCGCAGCATCGGCGTCAGCGCCCCGCCGCGATAGCGTCTGCCGTTGCGCTGGATGCCGGCGATCTTGTCGAAGAACGCCGACAGGATCCGGGTGTACGGGTTGCGCACGAAGGTGAACACCGGCGCGCGGTGGCCGGTGATCGCCTCGGCGATCCGCGGCTGGGCGTCGGGCTGGTTCCATTTCAGCAGCCCGGTGCGGGCGTCGTGGATGTCGCCGTCGAAATACCGCCCGTGATCGCCGCGATACAGCACCTGCCCGATGGTCGAACAGGCGCATTTGGGCACGACGCGATAGATCAGCGTCTCGCTCTCATTCATCCAGGCGCCGGGGAATCCCATGATCGATATCTCTCCTGCAAGCCTGCAAACCGGGTTGCGCGGCCTCCAGATAGCGTCGTCAAAGTAAATTATTCATGGATTGCGCCCAGTATCCGACTCGCCCGCCCCCGATCGCCGTGCAGTCCGGACGCCCGCCATGGTCAAAATCGCCTATCTCATCCTGTGCCACGACGCCGTGGACGACGTGCTGGCCAAGGCGCGCTGTTTCCTCGACGCCGGCGATTGCGTGGCGCTGCACATGGATCGGCGCATGCCCGAATCCGAGGCCGCGCGCCTGCGCGCCGGCCTGCGAGGGCGGCCCGGCGCGCTGTTCACCGTCCGGCGCAAATGCGGCTGGGGCGCGTGGAGCCTGGTGCGCGCAAGCCTCGATCTGCTGCGTGCCGCGCGCGCCGCCTTTCCCGACGTCACGCATTTCATGCTGATCTCCGCCGACTGCTTTCCGATCCGGTCCGCCGCGGCCATGCGCCGGGCGCTGGCCGAGGACCCGCGCGACCATGTGGAGCACAAGGATTTTCACCGCTCCGACTGGATCAAGACCGGCATGAAGGCCGAACGCCTGATCTATCGCCACTGGTTCAACGAACGCGCCCAGCCGCGCCGCTTCTACGCCAACCTTGCGGTGCAGCGGCGGCTGGGGCTGCGCCGGGCGACGCCGCCGGGACTGACCATGCGCATCGGCTCGCAATGGTGGCTGCTCAGGGCCTCGACCGTGGACCTGCTGCTGGCGCGGCTGAAGGCGGCGCCCGGGCTCGAACGGTTCTTCGCAACCACCTGGATCCCGGACGAGACGTTTTTCCAGACTCTGATCCCGGCGCTGGTGCCGGCGCGCGAAATCAACGACGCGCCGCCGACCCTGCTGATGTTCTCCGACTACGGCATGCCGGTGGCGCTCTGCGCCGATCACGAATCGCAGCTGCTGGGCCAGACGCGGTTCTTCGCCCGCAAGATCACCCGGCATGACCCGGCCTTTCGCGCCCGCTTGCTGGCCCATTACCGCGACGGGCCCGCCGAAGAGCCGGCGCGCGATTCCGGCATGCTGGCGCGGCTGCGCTACCTCGCGGCGCGCGGGCGGCACGGCAACCGCGCGGCGCCGCGTTTCTGGGACACCGGCGGGCGCGTCGGCGGGACGGATGACCCGGTCATGCCGCGGCTGACGGTGATCTGCTGCAAGAAATGGCATGTGGGCGCGGCGACGGCGGCGCGGATCGCGGCGGCGCGCGGCGCGGTCTCGCTCGGCTACCCGTTCGACGACGCGCCGGCGCTCGATCTCGATCTCGGCGGCTACGAACACGGGCTCGACAAGCGGCGGCGCGCGCCGGCGGCGTTTCTGGCCATGGCCGCGGCGGCGCTGCGCACCGATCGCCTGGTGCTCTGCGTCGATCCGGCCCGCCGCGACCTGCTGCGGCTGCTTGACGACAGGGTCGGCTCGCTCCGGGTGCGCGAAATCCGAACCGATTGCGACGAACCCTGGCTGCACGGCCATGCGGCGCGGCTGGGATACGGCGCCCTGACCCCGGACCTCGCCACCGCCCTGCGCGTGGAGATCAAGCAGGAAAGCGCCGCGCTGGCGACGCTGGGGCTCGCGGATTTCGCGGTGCTGGACATGAGCGCGGCGGAAACCGCCGCGACGGCGCATGGAAAACCCGAGGACCCGGCCGCGCCCGACGCAGCCCCGCCGAACCTGAGCGTCGTCGCCTGTACGCCGCCCCGCCCGATGCGCCGAAGCCGCGAGGGCGCCCCCCCCAAAAAAAAACATTCCCCAAAACCCCGACCGCCGCGCTGGACGGCGCGCGCGCCGGGCGCTATCGACTCCGCGGACAGCGTTTCCCCCGCAACCGGCTAACGGAGCATCCGGCGATGGCATACGCCTATGACGACCAGAACATCTTCGCGAAGATCCTGCGTGGAGAGATCCCCAACAAGACCGCGCTCGACACCCCGCATTCGCTGGCCTTCCACGACATCTACCCGCAGGCGCCCACCCATGTCCTGGTGATCCCCAAGGGCCCCTACGTCACCCATGACCATTTCGCCAGCGAGGCCAGCGACGCCGAGATCGTCGATTTCGCCCGCGCGGTGGCCGAGGTGGCCCGGATGGCCGGGCACGCGCCGGGCGAGGGCGGCGCCGGGTATCGCATCCTGTCCAACGCCGGGCCCGACGCGCATCAGGAGGTGCCCCATTACCATGTGCACGTGTTCGCCGGACGTTTTCTCGGGCGCATGATCACGGCCCCCGAAAAGGCCTGAGCCCGCGCCTCAGCCGGGGCGAATCGGGCGGCAGCCTTCGGTTTCGGGCCAACCCATGCGCCGGCGGAACCCGCGCAGCGCCGCCAGATAGGCGTCGCGCTCCACATAGGCGGCGTGGCGGCGCGACCCGAGCATGCGCAGCCCGCCGCGCATGTCGGCGCCGTCGCGCCCGGCCTCGGCGAAAACCGCGGCGCCGCGCCCGGCGCGGCTGGCGGCGATCGCGCGGGCGATGATCCAGGCCATGTCGTGAAACAGGGTGATGGAGCTGCCCGCCGCCTTGATGAAGCTCATGCAGAACAGGTCCTCGCGCACCCCGCCCCCGGGTTTCGGCGCGAACACCCGCAGCGGCAGCGCCAGCCCGCCGCCGTCCATGGGCAACACCGCCTCGTCGACATAGGGCGCATGCCATTCATAGCCGGTGGCGAGGATGATCTCGTCGAACGCCGCGCGCCGCCCGTCGGCGAACGCGACCTCGCGCCCGTCAAGCCGCGCCACGTCGGGAAAGATCGTCAGGTCGCCATGGCGCAGATGGTGCAGCATCTGGTCATTGACCAGCGGGTGGGTCTCCATCAGCCGATGATCGGGCCTGGGCAGGCCGAGCCGGGTCAGATCGCCCTGCAGCAGCCGCAGCAGAATCGGGAACAGCCACTGGCGCGCGCGCAGCGGCAGGGGCGGGCCGTCGGCGGCGAACACGTCCGCCGGCTTGCCAAGGATATGCTTGGGGATCACGTGGTAGCCGCGCCGCAGGCTCAGCGCGGCGAAATCCGCCGCCGCCGCCGCGTCGCAGGCGATGTCGGCGCCGGAATTGCCCCCGCCCACCACCAGCACCCGCTTGCCGGCGAAATCCTGCGCGGCGCGATGGGTCATGGCATGGCGGACGACGCCGTCGAAATCGCCGTCATGGACCGGAACATGCGGGTGCGAGGTGGCCCCGTTGGCGCAGACCAGCCAGCGGCAGCGCGCCCCGGTCCCGTCGGACAGGCGCAGCCGCCAGCCCCCGGCGTCCGGAACCGCCGTTTCCACCCCGGCGCCGAACCGCGCGCCGCGATACAGCCCGGCCTCGCGGGCGAAATCGCGGATGTAGCGCAGCACCAGGTCGTGGCGGGGATAGTCGGGCCAGGCCTCGGGCATGGGGTAGCCGTCAAAGCCGGTCATGCTGCGCGAGGAGATCAGATGCGCGCTGTCATAGATGGCGCTGCCCTCGGAATCCGGGTTCCACAGCCCGCCGAAATCGCCCGCACGTTCGAAGATCGCCCAGGGGATCGAAAGCTCGTCCAGCACCCGCGCCAGCGTCAGCCCCGCCGGGCCGCCGCCGACGATGCCGACCAGATCGGGCGGGGCGGCATCGGGCGCGCCGCTCATTCCAGCGCGCCGATGATCAGCGGGCGCTTCAGCTCGCGCAGCAGCTTGCGGCGCATGGCGACGGCGTAATCGCCGTAATCGTCGGCCAGTTCGGTGAAGGCCTCGGCCCCGTGGATGACGATGGTCTGGAAATAGCGCACCAGCGCCGGGCGCTCGCTGCCCCCGACCACCAGCGCGTTCACCGTCACGCCGCGAAAATCAAAGGCGTTGTAGGCGAGATGCGGCTCGAAGCCGTCATTGTTGGCGCCGTCCCCGGACACGTCGAGGGTCTTTTGCACGCAGAACGGGCTGCGCCCCAGCAGCACCGCGCCATAGCCGAGCGCATAGCCGAGCGCCGTGGGGAATTCCGCATGGCTGCGCGAAAAGCCGCGGATGCGCGCGGCGAGGGCGTCGATCTCGGCGGGTGTGGCGGGCGTGACCCAGTCGCTGACCATCGCCTGCTGGTTGCGCCCGGACCATTCGTAGATCGCCAACGCCACCGGGCCGCCGGGGGCGAGGATCGCCGCCTGCACGTCGGCGTCCTCCAGCGCGCGGGCGAGCCCCTCCGATTGCAACTGGTATTCGGCCGCGTCGACGCTCGACGACACGTCGAGCGCCAGCGCCAGCGCCAGCCGGCAGGCGCTGGCGGGGGCTGCTGCGGCGGCGGCAAGGCTCAGCGCCGCGACGCAGGCGGCGCCCCGCAGGCCGGGCCGAAACCGGCCGCCCGCCGCCCGCCCCGCGCCGCGCGAAACGCGGCCCGATGCGCCATGCCTCCCCCCGATCACCAGTGACCGGTGTTTTCCATGCTCGCCCACGGCTCCGCCGGGGCCAGCGCGTCGCCCATCTGCAGCAATTCGACTGAAATGCCGTCCGGGCTGCGCACGAAGGCCATGCGCCCGTCGCGCGGCGGGCGGTTGATGGTGACCCCGCCCGCCTGCAGCCGCGCGCACATGTCGTAGATGTTCTCCACCGCATAGGCGAGATGGCCGAAATTGCGGCCCTCGCCGTAGTCCTCGTCCGAGCCCCAGTTGTGGGTCAGTTCCACCTGCGCGTCCTCCTGCCCCGGCGGCGCGAGGAACACCAGGGTGAATTTTCCGGCCTCGTTGTCGATGCGCCGCACCTCCGTCAGCCCCAGAAGGTCGCAATAGAAGGCTTTCGAGGCGTCAATATCCTTCACGCGCACCATTGTGTGGAGATATTTGATCTTCATATTGCGGCCGCTCCTGCGATATATCCTAGATGTAGCGGTCCTGATTCAGGACCGACTCGGATGCGCCTTTCGGCACAGGGATCAGGATATGTCGCTCTCGCCAGAACAACAGGCGGAAATCGCCGCCGCCCGCACAAATCCGCGAAAAACCCTGCGCGCCACCGCGCCGGGGCTGGAGGCGCGGCTGTTCGAGGCGGTCCCGCTGCTCGATCACGGTTTCGTGCGGGTGGTGGATTACATGGGCGACGACGCGGCCATCGTGCAGGCGGCGCGGGTCAGCTACGGCGCCGGCACCCGCAAGGCGCGCGACGACCGGGGGCTGATCCGCTACCTGATGCGCCACTGGCACTCGACCCCCTTCGAGATGTGCGAGATCAAGCTGCATGTCAAACTGCCGATCTTCGTCGCGCGGCAGTGGATTCGCCACCGCACCGCCAATGTCAACGAATACTCGGCGCGGTATTCGGTGATGGACCGGGAATTCTACATCCCGGCGCCCGAAAACCTCGCGGCGCAGGCCAGCGACAACCGCCAGGGGCGCGGCGCGGCGCTGGAGGGCGCGGAGGCGGCCGAGATCCTGCGCATCCTGCGCGACGATTCCAACGCCGTCTACGGCGATTACGAAAAGATGCTCAACCAGACTTTCGCCGGCGAGACCATCGACGAAAACCGCGTCGGGCTGGCGCGGGAACTGGCGCGCATGAACCTGACCATGAACGCCTACACTCAGTGGTACTGGAAGGTAGACCTGCATAATCTGTTCCATTTCCTGCGTTTGCGGGCCGATCCTCATGCGCAGTATGAAATTCGGGTCTATGCGGAGGCGATCTGCGACATCGCGCGGGACTGGGTCCCCGCCGCCTACGAGGCCTTTGCGGACTACCGGCTTGGCGCCGTGCAGCTGTCGGCGGCGGCGATGGCCTGCCTGCGGCGGATGCTGGCGGGCGAGGACGTGACCCAGGCCAGTTCCGGCATGAGCCCCGGCGAGTGGCGGGAGTTCGAGGCGGCATTGAAGTGATCCGCTGAGATGACAAGCGCGCAGACACCCCGTGATCGCCCGGCCGGGGCGGCGACCGGAGCGGCGCGATGAGCGGCCCGCCCGAAAACCGCCCCGAGATCTGCGTCGGCCTGCAGGGCGGGCTCGGCAACCAGCTGTTCCAATACGCCGCCGGGCGGGCGCTGGCGACGCGGCTCGGGGCCGATCTGAGCGTGCATCCGCGGGCCCGAAGCGCCGCCGGGATCAAGGCCATCGGGCTTGGCGATCTCGGCCTCGCGCCCCGGGTCCGCGCGGGCCATGGCGGGGCGCTGCGCCGGGCGTGGCTGAACCTCGCCAAGATGCTGGACGACAGGATCGTCAAGACCCCGCCGGGCTGGCGCGGCGCGGTCTGGCGCGAGCGCGGCTTCACCTATGACCCCGATTTCGAAACCCTGCGCGGCAGCCAGTATCTCGCCGGCTACTTCCAGTCGCCCCGCTATTTCGCCGACATCGCCGAGGATCTGCGCGCCGGGCTGCTGCGCGGCTTGGCGGCCAGTTGCGCCCCGCCCCGGATCGATCTCGGCGGCGACAGCGTGTCGGTGCATATGCGGCTCGGCGACTACGCCGACGCCGCGACGCAGGCGGTGCACGGGGCGCTGACCCCCGATCACTACGCCGCCGCCATGGAAAAAATCCGCGCGGCGCGGCCCGCGGCGCGGTTCCACCTGTTCTCCGATCAGCCCGAGGCGGCGTTGGCGCGGCTGTCCGGGCTGGACCTGATCCCGGTCGATGGCGGCGGGCGGGCTGCGGACCTGCTGCTGATGGCGCGCTGCCGCCATCATGTGATCGCCAATTCAACCTTCAGTTGGTGGGGCGCCTGGCTCGGCCCCGGCGGGATCACCGTCGCGCCGCGCCAGTGGTTCGCCCCGGCGCAGCAGGCCCGAAGCGACCCGCGCGACCTGCTGCCGGAGGATTGGGCGCGTGTCTGACCCGGGGCGCCAGGGCTATGACGCCTACCTGATCAATCTGGACCGCGACACGGATCGGCTGGCGCACATGCAGGGCGAATGCGCCCGCGCCGGCATCGCGGTCTCGCGCTTTCCGGCGCTCGGCCCGCACCCCCTGCCCGACGATCTGCACCCCATGTTCCTGGATCCGCAAGGCGCGCCGCACGCGCCGCTCACCCCCGGCGAGATCGGCTGTTACGCCTCGCATCTGGCGCTGATGCGGCGCATCGGCGCGGGCGCCCGCCCGGGGCTGGTGATGGAGGACGACCTGCGCCTGTCGCCGGACTTCGCCGGACTCGACGCGCTGATCGCCGCGGCGCCCCCGGACTGGGCGTTCCTGCGGCTCTCCAATTCGCCGAAATCGCCCTGTTTCGCGCGCGCCCGCGCGGGCCGGACCTGGCTGGTGGAATACTGGCGCGTGCCCAACAACGCCGGCGCCTATCTGGTCTCGCCGGCGGGGGCGCGCCGGTTTCTCGCCGCGCATCCACGCCGCCTGCGCCCCATCGACGAGGACCTGCGCCGGGTCTGGGAACATGGCTGCGTCACCTATGGCGCCCTGCCCCCGCCGGCGCTCTCCAACATCTTCGATTCCAGCATCGAGGCCGCGGGCGCCCGCGGCGACGCCCCGGCGCGCATGCGATTCGCCGCCGCGCGCCGGCGGCTTGGCGGCGTCGCCCCCTGGCGCTGGCGACTGCGCCGCCTGGGCGCCCTGGACTGCGCTCGCGCGCTCGCCCATGGCCTCTGGCTGCGACTGCGCCGCATCGCCGCCGGGCGTCGCGCCTCCCCCGCCGCGCATATGCTGCGCCCGACCGGCAAAAGCCCCGCGCCATGACTCCGCGCCGCGCTCCGCAATGGACTCCGGCGCCCCGAGCCCCTGCGCGATCGGCGCGGCGCGGCGCGGAACCTCACCCCGCCCCGCGGTCCCGACAGCGCCGCGCCGGACCGCAATCGCACTGACCTGCGGCGCAGCCATGACGGCCAATGCTGCCCCCCGTTCGTCTGGGAAAGCTGGCGGCCCCGCAATGCCCGACGCAGCCGCCTGACCTTGTTTTTTCCTTTGATGGCAATGACTTTGCAAATAACATTGCACCCGGTCAAAATTCCTATTGCCACGGTTCCGCAAACTCCCTAGAACCCGCTTCACCGCAGCGGGGGGGTGGCGACGCCGCTTTTGCTCTGGGGGTTCTTTCGGGGGCCATGCTCTTTGACATATTGTATCTGAGAAGGGATATGCGGGCGGTTTGGTTCTGT
>NZ_JBWOMN010000025.1:0-27723 GCF_056449545.1 Oceanicella sp.
ACAGAACCAAACCGCCCGCATATCCCTTCTCAGATACAATATGTCAAAGAGCATGGCCCCCGAAAGAACCCCCAGAGCAAAAGCGGCGTCGCCACCCCCCCGCTGCGGTGAAGCGGGTTCTAGGGAGATTCCAATTCAAGCGCAACAGGTTTCTCGCGGCATTTGACGCTTTCGCGAATGTTTTTTGAAAACGTCGAAATATCAGTCGCCAAGCGAATTTTCACCACTCTCCCGAGGCCGGACTCGAAACTATTATGCGCGGCCAGATCGGGCGTCGCGCAGCGATCAACCACCGCGTGCGTCAGGCTTCGGATTCAGCCAGCTTGCGTTCGAAAACCGCCCGCGCGGCGCCCCATTCATGGCCCGAATCGTAGCGTGCGATGCTCGTCGCCAGCTGCGTGGAAAAATCCTCGCTCGCCTCGAGCGGGATCAGCGAGGGCAGGTTGTCGATGGCGGTCAGCTCCGCCGAGCCGCCGCGCCCGTTTTTCCCCAGGGCAAGGAAGGGCGCATTCCAGCTTGTCGGCGCGCGATACAGCGGCAGCGGGTTGAAATCGCTGAGCGGGTCGCAGGACACGTCGGACATCACCCGCAGCGCGCAGCCCGGATCGCGCAGGTCCTCGGGCGCGACCAGCCGCAGCCCCGGTCCGGTCATCAGCACGCAATTGACCAGAATGTCGTGACCCAGCAGCGCCTTGCGATCCAGGTCGGCGGTTTCGGCCATGTCCCAGCGGGTGACCTCGGCGGCCAGCGCCAGCGCATCCGCGGCGCCGCGCCCGGACCGCCCCAGCGCGCCGATCACCACCGCGCGGGGGGGCTTTTCGTCGTGTCGGGCGGCGAGATCGCGGATGCGGTCCGCCACCTCGTCGCGCCCGGCGAAGCTGGCGACGCCGGCCTCCGGGCCGGGCTCGTCCAGATCCCGCGCCAGCAGCCGCCACAGCGCCAGCGCCGCGCCCATCCAGCCGGCCCAGTAGCCGAAGGCGGCCACGCGCCGCCCGTCGGCGTCGGTCAGGTATTCGATGTCGTAAAGCGCGCCGCCGCCACGACGGTAGCGCGCCAGTTCGGCGCGCCAGCCGGTCTGCCCCTTGTAGGAATGGGAAAAGTGGATCATCGGATTGCGCAGCGCCGCCGGGGTTTCGGGCAGTTCCTTCAGCCCGAGGATCACCGTGTCGGGCGCGGCGTCCCGCCAGGCGCCGGGGGCGGCCAGCGCGCAGCCCGCCGCCGCGTATTCCGCGTCCGAAAACACCCGTTTGGCGCTGCGCTCCACGTGGATCTCGATCCCGGCTTTGGCGATCAGGCCGGCGGCGTCATCGGGGGTCAGCGGCGCGCGGCGTTCGGTGGCGCGGGCTTCGTCGCGCATGAGCAGTCGCATCTGGGGCTCCTTGCGGTTGGGGCTGTCGCTTGGTTGTAGGGCGCCGCGCGGCGCAGGTGAAGCGGCGGGTGGGGCGGGGTTACGACGGATCGCGCCGGCGCGGCGCGCGGCCCGCCCGGGCCATGACCGCGCCGATCCGCGCCAGTTGCGGCGCTTGCGCCAGCCGATCCGCCGGGACCGGATCGCGGCGGCGCCAGTTGGGGTGGCCCTCGACGGCGCCCGGCAGGTTCTGCTGGTCCTCGACCCCGAACGCGTCGTCGATCTGCGCCGCGACCAGCGCCGAGCCCGCCCGGGCCAGCGCCCCATGCACCGCGTCCGCATCGGTCCCGCCGCAGGTTTCTTCAAGCGCCGCCAGCGCGGTCCCGCGCGCGGCCCGGGCGGCGGCGGCCTGCGTGGGCGTCATCCGCCCCAACCGCCGCGCCCAGTCGATGTCGCGCCCCGCGCGCAGTCCCGCCAGCGTCGGCGTGTCATGGGTGGCGAAGCTGGCCAGGCTCATGGTCCGCCAGTCGCGCGGATCGCGAAACCCGCCCGCCGCGTCGCGTTCGAACTGCATCACCGCGCAGCCGTAAAGCCCCGCCGCGGCGAGCCGGTCGCGAAACCCGGGCGGGACCAGCCCCAGATCCTCGCCCACCACCAGGCAGCGCGCCCGCGTCGCCTCGATGGCGATGACGGCGAGCAGCGCCTTGAGCGGATAGCCCACATAGCCCCCCGGCGCGCCGTTTTCGGGGATCCAGAAGCTGCGGCTCAGCCCCAATGCATGGTCGATGCGGATCATCCCTGCGTGTTTCATGGCGACGCGCAGCATGGCGACGAAGGGCGCGTAGCCGGCGGCGGCGAGCCCCCGCGGCGCGAAGGGCGCCAGCGTCCAGTTCTGCCCCTCGGGGCTGAAATCGTCGGGCGGCGCGCCCAGCGAGGCCCCGGCGGCGAGCGCGCCGCGATCGGCCCACAGCTCGGCCCCGCCGGGCCGCGCCCCCACCGCGACGTCGAGATACAGCCCCAGCGCCATCCCCGCCGCCCTGGCCCGCCCCTGCGCCGCGCCGATCTGGCGATCGGCAATCCATTGCAGCCACTGATGAAACCTTGTCCTGTCCGCATGGTTTCGGGCGAAACCCGCGACCCCGGGCGCCTCGGGCGATCGCAGGTCGCTCGGCCAGGCGCGCCAGTCCGGGCCGTGGCGTTCGCCGATCGCCTCGAACAGCGCGAAATCGGCCAGCGCGCGGCCCTGCGCCGCCCGGAACCGCGTGAAATCCGGGTCCGGGGCGCGGGTCTCGGACTGCGCGAACAGCGCCGCCAGCGCCGCCGCGCGGATTGGCGCCAGCGCGGCGTAGTCGATGAGTTCGCCGCGGCGCTGCGCCGCGATGACGGCGGCGTTGGCGTCAAGAATCCGCCGCGCCGCCGCGCAATCGTCAAAACCCGGCACGGCGTCGATCGCCAGATGCGCCGCATTGAAAAAACCGCGATGCGAGGGCGAATAGGGGCTGATCTCCCCCGCCCCCAGCGCATGCACCGGGTTGACCCCGAAGAACCCGGCGCCATGGGCCGCGAGCCCCGCCGCCGCCGCGCCCAGATCCGCGTAATCGCCAAGCCCGAGATCGCGCGCCGTGCGCAGCCCGTAAAGCGTGCCGGTGACGCCCCAGATCCTTGCGGCGCCCGCCAGATCCGCCACCAGCGGCGCCCGCGCCGGGGCGACGATCAGGCGGATGGTCTCGCGCCCGCCGCGATGGCGCAAGGCGATCGCGTGCAGCCCGGCGGGCAGCGGCGGCAGGGCGATTTCGCCGTCGCCCGCGCCCTCCAGCCGGGCGCCGTCCTCGCGGGTCAGCCGCCAGCGCATGGCCCCGCGCACCGGGATGGCGACGGGGGCGCCGGCGCGCGCGATCGCCTCGCGCGGGGCGCGGCGGGCGGCGTCGCGGGCCTCGGCCTCGGCCAGGGTCAGGGCGGCCTCGGCCTCGGTCGCGGCGGCGCAGCCCATGGCCGCCAGCAGCGCGCGCCTGGTGTCGGGCGAGGCCGGGCGCCATACGCGGTCAAAGCCGTGATAGCCGTCGATCACGCCCATGCGCGCCGCCAGTCGGTCCAGCGCGCTCACGGCGCGGGGTCGAGCGTGAAGGCGACCAGCGCATCCCCCGCGATCTCCTGCGCCGCGCCGCAGGGCGTTGCCGGGGCATTGGGCGCGGCGCTGTCGATCGCGCGGGTCCAGACCCGCCCGGCCGGCGGCGCGGGCAGCGTCAGCCGGCAGGCGTCGCCGATATTGAAGGCCAGCAGCGCCGCGTCGCCGGTCCGGGCGTGATCCGGCGCATCCGCCGCGCCGCGCAGCAGCAGGCAGAACCGCGCCAGCGCCGGATCGTTCCAATCGGGGGGCGCGCCGTCAAAGCCCAGCCATTCCACATCGGGCGCGCCGTCTTCGGCCCGAAGCGCCCCGTGCAGGAACCGTGATTGGCGCAGGACCGGATGGGCGCGGCGCAGCGCCGTCAGCCGGGCGACGAAATCGGTCAACCCGCCATCGCCGGCCCCATCGCCCGCCCCATCGCCCGCCCCGTCTTCCGCCTCGTCGCCGCCCCAATCCACCCAGCCGATGGGGTTGTCCTGGCAATAGGCGTTGTTGTTGCCTTGCTGCGAATTGCCGGCCTCGTCCCCGGCCAGCAGCATCGGCGCGCCCTGCGACAACAGCAGCGTCGCCAGCAGGTTGCGCGCGCGCCGCGCCCGGCGCGCCAGAATCTTCGGGTCGTCGCTCGGCCCCTCGATCCCGCAATTGTCGCTGAGATTGCGGTCATGGCCGTCGCGGTTGTCCTCGCCATTGGCCGCGTTGCGCTTTTGCCCGTAGGCGGCGAGGTCGGCCAGCGTGAACCCGTCATGCGAGGCGACGAAATTCACCGAGCACCACGCCCGCCGCCCGTGATGGTCGAACGCGTCCGCCGACCCGAGCAGCCCGCCCGCCAGCGCCTGCGCGCCCCCCGCGTCGCCGCGCCAGAACCCGCGCATCGCGTCGCGGCAGCGGTCGTTCCATTCGGCGAATTCCGGCGGAAACCCGCCCAGTCGATACCCCCCGGGGCCGAGATCCCAGGGTTCGGCGATCAGCTTCACGCCGGCCAGCACGGGGTCCTGGCGCAGCGCGCTCAGGAATCGGCCCGCGGGGTCGAACCCGTGGGGTTCGCGCCCCAGCGTCACCGCCAGATCGAAGCGGAACCCGTCCACATGCATGTCGTCGACCCAGAATCGCAGGCTGTCGAGCGCCATGCGCAGCACATGCGGATGGTTCAGATCCAGCGTGTTGCCGCAGCCGCTGTCGTTCACGTAGTGGCGCGGATCCGCTTGCAGCCGGTAGTAGGATGCGTTGTCGAGCCCGCGAAAGCTCAGCGTCGGGCCGCGCTGATCGCCCTCGGCGGTGTGGTTGTAGACCACGTCGAGGATCACCTCGATCCCGGCTCCGTGAAAGCGGCGAACCATGTCGCGGAACCCGGCGGCGCCGGCCGGGCCGTAACGCGGTTCGGGGATGAAGAAGCCGATCGTGTTGTAGCCCCAGTAATTGCGCAGGCCCCGTTCCAGCAGAAACCCGTCATCGATGAATGCGTGCACCGGCATCAGCTCCACCGCCGTCACGCCAAGCTTCACGAGGTGATCCAGCATCGGACCGCTCGCCAGCCCCGCATAGGTCCCGCGCAGGGCTTCGGGGATGTCGCGGCGCTGTTGGGTGAGGCCCTTGACATGGGCCTCGTAGATCACCGTGTCCGCCCAGGCGCGGCGCGGTCTGCGATCCCCGCCCCAATCGAAGGCCGGATCGGTCACCACCGCTTTCGGAACGAACGGCGCGCTGTCGCGGGGGCAATAGCTCAGATCGCCGTCGGGCGCGCCCGGGTCGTAGCCGAACAGCGCCGCATCCATGCGCCAGCCGCCATGCAGCGCCCGCGCATAGGGGTCGAGCAGCAGCTTGTTGGGGTTGAAGCGATGCCCCTGATGCGGCGCGTAGTCGCCATGGGCGCGCAGCCCGTAAAGCGCCCCGGGCGCCAGCCCCGGCGCATGGCCGTGCCAGACCGCGCCGGTGCGTTCGGGCAGAAACGCGCGGGCGATCTCGCGTTGGCCGTCGGGCGCGAACAGGCACAGCTCCATGCGCGTCGCGTGGTCCGAGAACACGGCGAAATTCACCCCCTCGCCATCCCAGCGGGCGCCCATGGGCTCGGGGCGCCCGGGGCCAAGCGCGATGCCGGTCACCTGTCGGGCGTCACGATTGCGCGGCCCCGGGCGCAAGCGCCGCATAAAGCGCCGCGTAGCGCGCCGCCGAGCGTTCCCACCCCACCGGGTGCTTCATCGCCCGACGGACCATGCCGCGCCAGACCGGCGGGTCGAAATAGAGGTCGCAGGCGCGGTCGATGGCGTCGCCCAGCGCATCCGCCGTCGCCGGCGCGAACTGGAACCCGGTGGCGCAGCCCGCCGTCAGCGCCGCGTCATTGGCGTCGATCACCGTATCCGCCAGCCCGCCGGTGCGCGCCACCACCGGCAGCGTGCCGTAGCGCAGCCCATACAGCTGCGTCAGCCCGCAGGGTTCGAAGCGCGAGGGGATCAGGATCGCGTCCGCCCCGGCCTGGATCTGGTGCGACAGCGGCTCGTCATAGCCGATCACCGCGGCCACCGCGTCCGTGTGACGGCGCGTCGCCGCCAGAAACCCCGCCTGCAGATCCGGCTCGCCGCTGCCCAGCACCACCAGCCGGGCGCTGCGCGCCAGCAGCCGGGGCAGGCATTCGAGCAGCAGATCCAGCCCCTTTTGCCGGGTCAGCCGGCTGACCACGCAGAACAGCGGCGCGTCGGGGCGCGCAGGCAGGCCGAACCGCGCCTCCAGCGCCGCCTTGTTCGTCGCCTTGCGCTTCAGCGATCGCGCCGAGAAGGGCGCCGCGATCGCGGCGTCGCGCGCCGGGTCCCAGACATCGAGATCGACGCCGTTGAGAATGCCGCTCAGATCGCCGCGCCGCGCCGCCAGCACCCCCTCCATGCCGAGCCCGAATTGCGGCGACATCAGTTCGCGCGCGTAGGTCGGGCTGACCGTGGTGATGCGGTCGGCATAGACCAGCCCGGCCTTCAGAAAGCTCAGATGGCCGAAATATTCGTAGCCCTCGGCGTTGAAGCCGCTCTCGGGCAGGCCCAGATGGGCGCGGGTCTCGGCCGGGAACACCCCCTGAAAGGCGACGTTGTGGATGGTGAGCACGCTTGGCGGCGCGCCGCCGCCCTCATGCAGCCGCGCATAGGCCGGGGCCAGCCCCGCCTGCCAGTCATGGGCGTGCAGCACGTCCGGGCGCCAGCCGGGCATGGCCCCGCAGGCGATCTCGGCCGCCGTCGCCGACAGCACCCCGAAGCGCAGGTGATTGTCGGGCCAGTCGCGCCCGTCGCCGCCCAGATAGGGGTTGCCGGGCCGATCGAACAGATGCGGCGCGTCCAGCAGCAGCAGATCCAGCCCTTGCGCCCGCGCCGCCACCACCCGCGCCCTGCCGCCATGCAGGTCGCCGAGATCGAGCGCGGCGTCGCCGCCCGCCATGATCGCGCCCAGCGCCGGGTAGCCCGGCAGCAGCACCCGCGCCTCGACCCCCGCCGCCGCCAGCGCCCCGGGCAGCGCGCCGATCACGTCAGCCAGCCCGCCGGTCTTGACGAAAGGCGCGCATTCCGACGCCGCGAACAGAACTTTCAACGCCATGCCTCCAGCCGGTCGATCATCGCCTGGGTGATCAGGCAGACCCCGCCCGGGCTGCGCCGGAAGCGCCGCGCGTCAAGGTCCGGGTCCTCGCCGACCACCAGCCCCTCGGGGATGCGCACCCCGCGATCGATCACCACGTTCTGCAGGTGCGCGTTGCGCTCGATCTCCACATAGGGCATGGCGATCACCCCGGTGAGGTCGGACCAGGACCGCGTATGCACCCCGGTGAACAGCAGGCAGCGGTCGAGCCGCGAGCCCGACACGATGCACCCTCCCGAGACCATGGAATTCACAGCCATGCCGCGCCGGTCCTCCTGATCATGGATGAATTTCGCCGGCGGGGTGATCTCCGCATAGGTCCAGATCGGCCAGTCGCGGTCGTAAAGGTCCAGCTTCGGGGTGAAATCGGTGAGGTCGATATTGGCCTGCCAGAAGGCGTCGATGGTGCCCACGTCGCGCCAGTAGGGTTCGACCTCCTCGCCGCTCATCTGGCAGGACCGGCTGAAGGCGTGCGCCACCGCCTTGCCGTCCCTGACGATCGCCGGGATCAGGTCCGATCCGAAATCATGGCTGGAATTCGGGTCCTGCGCGTCGCGCTTCAGCAGATCGAACAGGAACGCGGTCTCGAACACGTAGATGCCCATGCTGGCCAGCGCCATGTCCGGGCGCCCGGGCATGGCCGGCGGGTCGGCGGGCTTTTCGACGAAATCGACGATGCGGTCATGTTCGTCGATCTTCATCACCCCGAAGCCGGTCGCCTCCAGGCGCGGGGTCTCGATGCAGCCCACGGTGACGTCGGCGCCGCTGGCCACATGCTGTTCCAGCATCAGCGCGTAATCCTGCTTGTAGATGTGATCCCCGGCCAGGATGATCATGTATTTGGGGGCGTGGCCCTCGATGATGTCGATGTTCTGGGCGACCGCGTCGGCGGTGCCCAGATACCAGTGCCCCTCGTCCACCCGCTGCGAGGCGGGCAGGATGTCGAGAGATTCATTGCGCTCCTCGCGAAAGAAGCTCCAGCCCCGTTGCAGATGCCGGATCAGGCTGTGGGCCTTGTATTGCGTGGCCACCCCGATGCGCCGGATCCCGGAATTCACCGCGTTGGACAGGGCGAAATCGATGATCCGGCTCTTGCCGCCGAAATACACCGCCGGCTTGGCGCGCCGGTCGGTGAGCTCCTTCAGGCGCGAACCCCGCCCCCCCGCCAGCACGAAAGCCATGCTCTGCTGCGCCAGCCGGTGCGGCGATTGGGTCGGTTCGGGCATGCGATCCTCCGGTTTTTTCTGGTTTTCGCGCGGTCTTGCTTCAGTCTCTCGTCATTCGGCCTTCAATTCGAAAATCGCCGTCGTCAGCGGCGCCAGCATGATCTCGATCGACTGCGCCCGCCCCATGGCCGCCACCGCGCGGCTGTCCACGGCGCCCTCGTTCACCCGCCCGGCGCCGCCATATGCCTGAGCGTCGGTGTTCAGCCGTTCGACCCAGCGCCCGGTCCCCGGAACCCCGATCCGCAGGCCCGGGCGGTCCCGACCGGAAAAATTGCAGACCACCAGCGCCGTGGGCGTCCCGCCGCCTTCATCTTCGCCGCAACGCAGCCAGACGTAAATCGAATCCTCCGCCGCGTCGGCCTCGATCCACTCGAACCCGCCCTCGCGGCAGTCGCGCCGATGCAGCGCCGGCATGTCGCGATACAGGACATTCAGATCCCGCACCAGCCGCTGCACCCCCTTGTGCCAGTCGATGTCGAGCAGCCCCCAATCCAGCCCCGCGTCATGGTTCCATTCCCGCCCCTGCGCGAATTCGCCGCCCATGAACATCAGCTTCTTGCCCGGATGCCCCCACATGAACCCGTAATAGGCCCGCAGATTGGCGAACTGCTCGAAGCCCTCGCCGGGCATCTTGCCAAGCAGCGAGCCCTTGCCATGCACCACCTCGTCATGGCTCAGCGGCAGCACGAAGTTTTCCGAATAGGCGTACTGGAATCCGAAGGTCATCTGATGATGATGGTGGCGCCGGTGCACCGGATCGCGCCGCATGTAGTCCAGCGTGTCGTTCATCCAGCCCATGTTCCACTTGTAGCCGAACCCCAGCCCGCCATCCGACGTGGGCCGCGACACCCCGGGCCAGGCGGTGGAATCCTCGGCCCAGGTGGCGATGCCGGGATGCTTCGCATAGACCTCCTCGTTCATGCGCTGCAACAGGGCGATGGCTTCGAGATTCTCGCGCCCGCCATGGATATTGGCGATCCATTCGCCGTCCCTGCGCGAATAATCGCGGTAGAGCATCGAGGCCACGGCATCGACCCGCAGCCCGTCCGCGTGGTATTCCTCCATCCAGAACAAGGCGTTGGCGATCAGGAAATTGCGCACCTCGGGGCGGGTGTAGTCATAGACCAGGGTTTGCCAGTCGGGATGAAAGCCCTCGCGCGGGTCGGCGTGTTCGTAGAGCGGCCCGCCGTCGAAGCGCGCCAGCCCGTGCTCGTCGGCGGGGAAATGCCCCGGCACCCAGTCGAGGATCAGCCCCATCCCCGCCGCATGGCAGGCCTCGACGAAATCGCGAAATTCCGCGGGCGGGCCGTGGCGGATGGTCGGCGCATACAGCCCCAGCGGCTGATACCCCCACGACCCGCCGAACGGATGTTCGAACACCGGCAGCAATTCGATATGGGTGAACCCCATGTCGCGCGCGTAGGTCACCAGTTCATCGGCCAGTTCGCGATAGGACAGCGGCCGGCCGCCGTCCTCGGCGACGCGCCGCCACGACCCCAGATGCGCCTCGTAGATCGAGATCGGCGCGTCCACCCGCTGCGCCGCCTCGCGCCGGGTCATCCAGGCCCCGTCGCGCCAGTCATGGCCGCGCAGATCGCGCACCACCGAGGCCGTGGCCGGCGGGTGTTCGGCCCCGAACTCCATGGGATCGGCCTTCAGCGGCAGGTCCGCGCCGTCGCCCGCCACGATCCGGTATTTGTAGGTCGCGCCCTCGCCGATCCCGGCGACGAAGACCTCCCAGACGCCGATGTCGCCGAGCCGCCGCATGGGCGTGCGCGCCGCGTCCCAATCGTTGAAATCCCCGACCACCGAGACCGCCGAGGCCCCCGGCGCCCAGACCGCGAAATGCGTGCCCGCGACCCCGTCGCGATCCATCACATGGGCGCCGAGCGCCCGCCACAGGCGGCCGTGGCGCCCCTCGCCCAGAAGATGGCCGTCGAGATCGCCGAAGATCGGCGCCGGGTCGCCTGCGTCGGTCGCGGTCGGCTCGCCCGTGTCGGTCATCGTCCTTCCGCCCCCTGTCGCCGCCGCGTCACCCGCGCGGCGTCACGCCCCAGATGTCGCGCGCATAGCCCCGGATGGTGCGGTCCGAGGAAAACCACCCCATGCGCGCGGTGTTGTTCGCGGCCATGCGGGTCCAGCGATCCACGTCGCGGAACGCCGCGTCAACCTCGCGCTGCTTGGTCCAGTAAGCGTCGAAATCACAGGTGACGAGGAAATAGTCATCCTCATACAGCCGCGCCACCAGCGGCTGGTGGCGCTGCGGCTCGTCGGGCGAGAACGTCCCGCCATTGATCTGCCCCAGCGCCTGGGTCAGCCGCGGGCTGGCGTCGATGGCGCGCCGCGCGAAATCGGGTTCGGCGCGCCGCGCCTCGGCCTGATCGGCGGTCAGCCCGAACAGGAAGAAATTCTCCGCCCCCACGTGATCGCGGATCTCCACATTGGCGCCGTCGAGCGTGCCGATGGTCGGCGCGCCGTTCATCGCGAACTTCATGTTGCCGGTGCCCGAGGCCTCCTTGCCCGCGGTGGAGATCTGCTCCGACAGGTCCGCGGCCGGGATCAGGATTTCGGCCATGGAGACATTGTAGTTCGCCGGCAGCACGATACGCAGGCGCTCCCGCGTGAGCAGGTCGGCGTTGATCACCCCGGCCACGTCGTTGATCAGCCGGATGATCCGCTTGGCGGCGACGTATCCCGGCGCCGCCTTGCCGCCGAAGATCTTCACCCGCGGCGTCCAGTCGGCGCCCGGATTTTCGCGGATGGCGTTCCACAGCGCCACGGTTTCCAGCAGGTTCATCAGCTGGCGCTTGTATTCGTGGAACCGCTTGACCTGCACGTCGAACATGAAATCCGGGTCGATTTCGACGCCGTCCCGCGCCGCCAGCCAGTCCGCGAAGCGGCGCTTGTTGGCGCGCTTGGCGGCGGCGAAGCGGTCGCGAAATCCCGCGTCCTCGATATGGGGGACCAGTTGTTCGAGCTGCGCCAGATCGGCGGGCCAGCCATCGCCGATGGTCTCGTTGATCAGCGCGCGCAGGGGCGGGTTGCAGGAATGCAGCCAGCGGCGCGGCGTCACGCCGTTGGTCTCGTTGACGATGCGATCGGGATGCAGGGCGTGCAGGTCCGAAAACACCGTCCGCTTCATCAGATCGGTGTGCAGCGCCGAAACGCCGTTCACCTTGTGCGCGGCGATGAAGGCCAGATCGCCCATTTTCACCGCGCCGTTCTCGACGATGCGCGCGCCCCCGTCCGTGCGCCGCGCGTGCCAGTCGTCGATGCGCGCGATGATCTGCATGTGGCGCGGCAGCACCCGGGCCATCAGCCCCACCGGCCAGCGTTCCAGCGCCTCGGGCAGCAGGGTGTGGTTGGTGTAGGACAGGCAGCCCTGCGCGATGCCGATCGCGGTTTCCAGCTCCATGCCGTGGATGTCGTGCAGCAGGCGCGTCAGCTCCGGCCCGGCGATGGCGGGGTGGGTGTCGTTGAGCTGGATCGCCACCTTGTCGGGCAGCGCCGAAAGGTCGTCGCATTCGCCGAGGAACCGGCGCAGCACGTCCTGAATCGAGGCGGCGGTGAAGAAGTATTCCTGCTTCAGGCGCAGTTCCTGCCCCTGTTCGGTGCTGTCATCGGGATAGAGCACCCGCGACAGGGTGCGCGCCAGCGCCTCGGGTTCGCTGGCGGCGACGTATTCGCCGCGGTTGAAGCTCTCCAGATCGAAGATCCGCGTCGGCTTGGCCGACCACAGCCGCAGCGTGTTGGCCCATTCGCCGCGCCAGCCGATGATCGGCGTGTCATAGGCGGCGGCGATCACCGAATCGGCGGGGAACCAGCGCGCGCGCCCGTCCTGGTCGCGGACCTCGCCGCCATAGGCGATCTCGTAGGCGCAGTCGGGGCGTTCGAATTCCCAGGCGTGGCGCTGGGTCAGCCAGTTCTCGGCGGTCTCGATCTGGCGCCCGTGTTCAAAGCTCTGGCGGAACATGCCGTGTTCGTAGCGGATGCCGTAGCCGAAGGCCGGGATCCCCAGCGTCGACAGCGAATCCAGAAAGCACGCCGCCAGCCGCCCCAGCCCGCCATTGCCCAGCGCCGCGTCGGGTTCGTCGGCGAGCACCGCGCGGTAATCCTGCCCAAGCGAGTCCACCGCCGCGCGCGCCGCGTCGTCGAGCCCCAGATTGATCGCCGCGTCCTCCAGCAGCCGCCCGATCAGGAACTCCATGGACAGGTAATAGACCCGCTTGCCCTGGTCTTCATGGGCGCGCCGCGTGCTGGCGAACCACGGATCGACGATGCGGTCGCGCAGCGCCAGCGACAACGCCATGCGCCAGTCGTAAAGCGCGGCGTGGGCGGCGTCCTTGCCCAGCGAATATTTCAGGTGATGTTCGATCGCGGCGCGCAGCTGCGTCGCCGACAGGTCCGGTGTCATGTCTGTTCAGTCCGTCCGCAAATCCGGGGGCGCCCCTGGCGCCGCGTGGTCATTGAGCGCGCACCTGCACGGTCTCGCCGGCAAAGTCGAGGATTTCGCGCAGCGCGTCGTAGTCGGGATGGCGGATGCGCATCCAGGCATTGGCCATGTAGCCGGCCTCGACCGGCTGGGTCAGCGTGCCGGGATCGGGGAAATGGCTGGCCACCACGCAATCGCCGAAACGCCTGAACATCTCGTCAACGCCCTCATAGCCCGTGATGCGCCCGTCGCGGTCAGGGCGCAGGGCGATCATGCCGCAGGCGAAGCGGCGCGAGGGCGCGGTCTCGGTGCGCCCCTCGGTCACCGCCCACGCCCATTCGCGGTAAAGGTCGAAATCATTGGCGGCGCAGTAGACGTCCCACTGCCCGACGCCGGGCGGACGGCAGCCGATTTCCGAAAACCGCAGCCCCTTGGGGCCGAAGAACCATTCCATATGCGTGGCGCTGGCGCCGATCCCCAGCGCCGCGTTGGCCCGCCGCCCCATGTCGCGCAGCTGTTCGTATTCGGGCGAATCCATGCGGTTGGTGGCCACCAGCTGCGGCGAGATCCAGCGCGTGCGCATGGCCTCCAGCACGTTGGGGTAATAATGGGTGATGAAATCATGGGCGATGCGCCCGTCGATGCTGAGCGTGTCGTAAAAGCCTTCATGGCCGAGCACGAATTCCTCGATGATGATCGAATCGCCCTGGTCATAGCCGTCGAGCGCCCGTTCCAGCGCCGCCATGTCATCGACCCGCAGCGCCCCTGCGGCCCCGGCCCCGTCGCGCGGCTTCAGGATCAGCGGAAAGCCCACGGCATTGGCGAAATCGCGCGCGTCGGCGCGGCTGTCCACCGCGCCCGATGCGGCGCAGGGCACCCCCGCCTTGCGCAGCGCCTGCTTCATGGCCACCTTGTCGCGGCACAGATGCGCGGTCAGCGCCGAAGTTCCGGGGATCGCGCAGGCCTCGCGCACCCGCGCGGCGACCATCACATGGGCCTCGACCACCGCCTCCAGCCGGTCGACCCATTCGCGCGCCTGCACCGCGCGCACCGCGTCGCGCATGGCGACCTCGTCGGTGACCGAGCCGACCTGCTCATAGCCCGACATCCAGCTTTTCAATTCGCCGTCGAGCCAGTCGGCCGGGCGTTCGCCGATGCCCGTCACACGCGCGCCGACGCCGTGCAGGGCGCGCACGAATTCGCGCTGGTTGCTGGGAAAGCCGGGTTCCATGAACAGCACATGCATGTCGCGTCTCCCCTGTGAAGCGGTCGGTCGCTCGCGGCGTCAGGGCGCAAGCTCGGCCAGGTAGCGCGGCGCCATCTCGCGCCATGTGGGCCAGTCGTGATGGTGGCCCTCGCCCCAGTCATCGACCCGGTTGGGCACGCCCCTTGCGCCCAGCACCCCGGCCATGCGCCAGGATTCCGACGGGTTTTCCGCCCGACCCCGCCCGGTGGCCAGCAGCGCGAAGCGGCTGCGCAGGGCGTCCAGTTCCGGGCCGTCGAGATTGGGCACGAAATGCAGCGGCGAGGCGAAATAGAAATCCTCGCCGCCCCGAAACCCCAGCAGTTTTTCCAGATCATAGGTGCCGCTCATGCCGATGGCGGCGCGAAACGCGTCCGGGTGCCGGCACAGGCTGGCCACGGCGTTGAAGGCCCCGATCGAGGCCCCGATGGCGATCACCTCGACATCCTCGCCGCCGCAATCGGCGCGGATCGCCGGGACGACTTCGCGATACACGTAATCGTCGAAGCGGTGCTGGAGCGTGGTGGCATGCTCGACCGAATGCGTCCCGGACACCCAGCCCTGTCCGGCGACGCTGTCGCAGGAATAGACCTTTATCCGCCCGGCGTCGATCAGCGGCCGCAGGGCCCCGATCAGATGCATGCGCTCGACTTCCTCGGCGTCGCCGCCCGCCGTGGGGAACAGCAGCGCCGGCGCGCCGTAATGGCCCCAGCGGACCAGCGCGACCTCGCGTTCGAGGCGCGGCGACAGCCAGCTAGAACGTTCCTTCATCGCCGCGCGCTCCTTCGGTGTCGCGCCATTGCTGGATGCGGTTCCAGAACAGCTCGGTGAACGCTTCGACCTCATGCGCGGGGAACAGCGAGGTCACCTTCTGGCGCACCGCGTCCTTCACCAGGTCCGAGCCGAACATGTCATGCGCCGCCTCGTCCAGATGCCCCAGATGCGTGGCGCAGAAATCGCGGAAAGCGTCCAGTTCGAAGCGGTCGCGGGCGATGTCGCCATAGGCGCGCAGGCGGTCGCGATAGGGCAGGTCGCGTTCGGCGATCTCGAAGAACGGCGCCCAGTCGAGATTGGGGCGCATCTTTCGCCCGGTCATGGCGCAGAACAGCGACCAGCGGGCGTTGGCCTTGATCAGCCAGGGAAAATGGTAGTGCAGCGAGGTGACCTGCGAATCCGGGCAGGCGTTGGCGAAGTCGATGGGATGCCACGTGCCCTTGTGCAGCAGCGCCTCGCAGGAATTGAAATCCCAGCCGAAGAAGGCGTTGATGGTCAGGGTCATGTCCTCGAGCAGCGACGCGTCCTCGGGACCGATGAAATCCACATCCATCATGTAGCGGTCGTGCAGCGGCGCGCCGGGATCGTAATTCACCTTGCGGGTCTGCGGCCCCAGCCCGACGCAGCGCACGAAATAATCGAACGGCGCGACGGACTTTTGCAGGTTCATCACCAGTTCGCCGCTGTCCTCGTAGGCGGCGCGCAATTCGGCCTCGTCGTCGATCTTGTTGACCCCGACCCAGGCCCCGCCGTCATAGGGTTTCATGAACAGCGGGTAGCCGATCTTCGCGCCGATCTCGCCAAGGTCGAAATAGCGGGCGTAGCGCTGCAGGGTGGGTTCGAGGTCGGCGTTGTCCTTGTAGGCCTTGGGCGGGATCATCCAGGTGTCGGGCACCGGCAGCCCCAGCCGCATCATCGCGCAATACGAGGTCTGCTTTTCATTCGATTGCAGCGACCACGGGTTGTTGAACACGTAGAGGTCGTTGAGAATGATGGCTTTCTTGATCCACTCGCGGCTTGGCTGATACCAGTGGGTGAGCCGGTCGATGACCACGTCGTAGCGGCTGGGCTGGCGCAGATCGAAGGGTTCGATGGTGACGCGATCGACCGCGACGCGCAGATGGCCGTCGCCGTCGGGGATCTTCAGATCCAGCCGGCGGACCAGGTCCTCGTAGCAGATCGGCCAGCAGATGTCGGCGCCCAGCGACAGGCCTATGCGGCGGGTCTCGTCCGGCATGGCAGTCTCCCCCTCGGTTTGGCCGCGCCTGCGGCGTCAGTCGGCGGGCGGGTCCGGGAACGCCCATGTCAGCCCGACGCGCAGCTGATCGCGCCAGTTCTGCCAGTGATGGCCGTCGCGCGCCTCCACGAACAGAACATCTGCGCCATGCGCGCGCAAGAACGGAACCAGCGCCCGGTTCTGGTCGATCAGGCCCTCGAAGACGCCGCAGCTGACGAAAATCCGCGAGGCGAGCCTGCCGGGGCGGGCGCAGAACCGCGCCATCAGCCCGGCGATGCGCGCGAAGACCGGGTCGCGGCCCCGCGCGGCGTTCTCGGTGATCATGAAGGACCCGGATTTCAGCAGCAGCCGGTCGAAAACCCCGGGGCGCATCCACGCGGCGGCGAGCGAGGCCACCGCGCCCAGGCTCGCCCCCATCAGCGCCCGCGCCCCCGGGTCGTCGCGCAGCGCGTAGCGGGCGTTCAGCGCGGGCAGCAATTCGTCGCACAGGAACGCCGCGTGGCGCGGGTCGCCGGCATAGTCGCGCATCCGGTCCGCCGATTGGGTGAGCGCCACCACCACCGGGGCGATGTCGCCGCGATGGATCAGGTTGTCGAGCACCGTGGCGAGCCCGGCATAGGCGAGGAAATCCTCGCCGTCATGGGCGATCACCAGCGGATACGCGCTGGCGGCGTCGGGATCGTATCCGGCGGGCAGGTAGACCCTTGTCATGCGCGCCTCGCCGAAAGCGGCGCTGGCGATTTCGAGATCCTCCAGACGGCCGGCGGGGGCGTCATCGTCGGGCTGGCTCCAGTCCGGGGTTTCGTAGCCGAAGGCGCGGCAGACCGAATTGGCGCCGAACGGGTCCTCGGCCACCAGCGGGTTCAGCGGGTCGCGGATCCAGTGATGGACGCCGTCCTTCAGCGCGTCGAACTTGTATTCGATGCGGGATTTTTCCGGGATCGCCAGCGTCACCCACCACAGGTCGCCGCCCGCGATCCGCGCCATGGGCGAGGCCCCCACCGGCCCGCGGATGAAGCGGCGCAGCCAGACCGCGTCGGCCTCGCCGCGCCATACGAAGGTGACGGCGCTGCGCTCGACCAGCGGAAAGTCGTTTTCGGCGATGAAGCGGTCGATGGCCTCGGGCCCCGCGTCGCCGTCCGCGAGCGCGCGGATCAGCGGATGCGCGGGGGGCGAGGGGGGCGAGGGGGGGCGGGCCTCGTCGAGCATGGGCGGCGGCGTCCTTTGTCGCGGCGGGCTGCGCCGCCGGGGCGCCCCTTATGGCGCCGAACGCCCCCCGGCGCCAGCCGGGCCCGGATCAGGCGGCCTCGAACCCGCCGATCAGCGTGGCGAGATTGCGACCCAGATCCTCCGACAGGTAGCCGCCCTCCTGCACCAGCAGCGTCGGCAGGCCGAGCGCGGCGATCGCCGCGCCGATGCGCCCGAACCCGGCGGTGGTCACCGCCAGCCCCTTCAGCGGGTCGTTTTCGTGGGCGTCGAGCCCCAGCGCCACCACCAGCGTGTCGGTTCCGAAGGCGCGGATGCGCGCGCCCCCCCGCGCCAGCGCGTCGAGATAGGCGTCGTCGCCGGTCCCGCGCGCCAGCGGCAGGTTGAGGTTGCAGCCGAGCCCGGCGCCCGCGCCGCGTTCATGCCCATGCCCCCAGAAGAATGGATAAAATCGTTCCGGGTCGGCGTGGATCGACACCGTCAGCACGTCGTTGCGCCCATAGAAGACGCCCTGCGTGCCGTTGCCGTGATGCACGTCCACGTCGAGCACCGCCACCCTGCGCCCGGCGCGCAGCAGATGTTCGGCGGCGATGGCGGAATTGTTGAGAAAGCAGAACCCGCCGGCCATGTCGGCGAAGGCGTGGTGCCCGGGCGGGCGGGCCAGCGCGTAGGCGGCCGGTTCGCCGTCCATGATCAGATCGGCGCCGCTCAGCGCCGTCTGCGCCGACCAGTAGGCCGAGTCCCAGGTATGGGCGCCGATCGGGCAGGCGGTGTCGGCCATGTGATACCCGGCCTGCCCGGTGGCCGAGCGTGGATAGCCGGCGTCGCGCCGGTCCGGGTGGATGTTGGGGATGACCTCCTGCGAGGCGCCCTCGATGCGGCGCCAGCGCCGGTGGATATTGGCGAGGAAATCGAGATATTCCGCCGAATGCACCGCCGCGATCGGCCCCTGTCCATGGTCCTCGGGGGCGGCGAAGGCGCAGCCCGCCGCCTCGGCCCCGCGCTTGAGCACATCGACGCGCGCGGTCTGTTCGGGGCTTGGCCGCACCACGCCGTTGGCCATGAAATGCTGCGGATCATGGGCGCGCTGGCGCGGGTCGAGGACGGCTTTCATGGCGGTTCCTTATGCGTGTCAAGCGTGCGCGACGAGGGCGGCGAACCCCGCGCCGCTCAGGGACATCTGCTGTTCATGCGCGCCATGGGCAAAGCCCAGCCGGTCGTAGAAGGCCCGCGCGCCGGGATTGTCCTCATAGACCGTGAGCTTGAGGAAATCCGCGCCCCAGGCCGCGTTGGCCGCGGCGCCGGCGGCGGCCAGCAGGCGCCGGCCCAGCCCGGTTCCGCGCGCCGCCCCCGCCACCCACAGATCCGAGACATAGACCCCCGGCGCGGCGCGCACGGTGGAGAACACCGGCGAATACAGCGCCGCGCCGACGAAGCCGGTCGCGGGGTCCTGTCTTTCCCATTCCCCCACCAGCGCGTGAAAGGCCGGGGCCGCGCCGAACCCGTAGCGCAGGATGTCGGCCTCGGTGGCGGCGTGATCGTCGCCGATGTCGCGCGACAGCGCCGCCAGCGCACGGTTGAGCCGCGCCGCGTCGTCGCGGGTCGCCGGGCGGATGCGGAGCGCCGTCATCAGAACGCGGTCCGCTCGGCGCCCTTCAGCCCCAGCATGGCGCGCGCCTCGGCCGGGGTCGCCACCTCGCGCCCCAGCAATTCGACGATGCCGCGGATCTTTTCCACCTGCTCGGCGTTGGATCGGGCCAGCCGGCCCCGGGCGATGTAGATGCTGTCCTCAAGACCGACGCGCACATGGCCGCCCATGCTCGCCGCCATGGTGGTCATGGGGATCTGATGCCGCCCGGCGGCCAGCACCGAAAACGCGTAATCCTCGCCGAACAGCCCGTCGGCGAGGCGTTTCATGTGCATGAGGTTTTCGGGATCCGCGCCCATGCCGCCAAGCACCCCGAACACGAACTGAATGAAGAACGGCGCCTTGACCAGCCCGCGATCGGCGAAATGGCGCAGCATGTAGAGGTGGCTCATGTCGTAGCATTCGAATTCGAAGCGGGCGCCGCGCTTTTCGCCCATCTCGCGCAGCACATGGGCGATGTCGCGCGGGGTGTTCTTGAACACCAGGTCGTCGCTGTCCTCCAGAAAGCCCTTTTCCCAATCGTGCTTCCAGTCGGTGATCCGCGCCGCCGCCGGATACAGCGCGAAATTCATGCTGCCCATGTTCAGCGAGCACATTTCCGGCTCTGCGACCTTCGGCGCCGCCAGCCGGTCGTCGAGGGTCATGGTGGCGCTGCCCCCTGTGGTCAGGTTCACCACCCCGTCGCATTGCTGTTTTATGCGCGGCAGGAAGCCCATGAAGTGGTCCGGCAGGGCCGAGGGCCGCCCGTTCGCCGGGTCGCGCGCGTGCAGGTGCAGGATCGCGGCGCCGGCATTGGCGGCGTCCACCGCGTGCCGGGCGATCTGATTGGCGGTGACCGGCAGATGCGGGGTCATCGAGGGCGTGTGGATCGACCCGGTGACCGCGCAGGTGATGATGATCTTGCTCATGCGAAAAGCTCCGGCTCGGGCCCTGTCAGGCCCCGGTTTGCGACACCCCCAGCCCGGTCTCGGCGGCGAACCGGTCGAGGGACAGGATCAGCATGGCCATGATCTCGTCAATCTGGTCCTCGGTGACGATCATCGGCGGGCAGACCATGAAATGATCGCCGTCATGGCCGCCGCGGGTGCGCCGCGAATAGATGATCAGCCCGTTGTCATGGGCGATGTCCACCAGCCGGTCATGGGCGTCGAGCGCCCTGGGCAGCGGGGCCATGGTCGCGCGGTCGGACACGAATTCGAAGGCCAGCAGCAGGCCCAGCCCGCGCACGTCGCCGATGAAGGGATAGCGCGCGCACATCCCCCGCAGCCGCGATTTCAGCAGCGCGCCCATGGCGGCGGCCCGGGCGACCAGACCCTGATCCTCGATCTCGGTCAGCACCGCCAGCCCGGCGGCGCAGGCCAGCGGGTTGCCGGCATAGGTGAAGCCATGGGGAAAGCCGCCGCCGTCCAGCACCGCCTCGACCAGCCTGCCGTCGGCGATGACGGCGCCCAGCGGCGCGTAGCCGGCGGCGAAGCCCTTTGACACCGCGATGATGTCGGGGCGGCAATCCCAGTGCTCGGCGGCGAAGAACCGCCCGGTGCGCCCGGCGCCCGACATCACCTCGTCATGGATCAGCAGCACCCCGTGGCGATCGCAGATCTCGCGGATCCGCGCCATGTAGCCCGCCGGCGGGACCAGCGCGCCGGTGGACGCGCCGCCCACGGGTTCCTGAATGAACCCCAGCACGGTCTGCGGGCCCTCGGCAAGGATCCGGGCCTCCAGCATGTCGGCGTAATGGCGCCCGGTGGCCTCGTCGTCGGGGTCGAGCCCGTCGAGATAGGCGCGCGGCGCCGGGATCTTGGGCATCGGACGCATCATCGGGTCGTAGGGCGCCGTCAGCGGCGCGTAGCCGGTCAGCGCCAGCGCGCCAAGCGTGCTGCCGTGGTAGCTGGGCTGGCGCGCGATCACCTTCCAGCGCTGGGCCTCGCCGATGGCCAGCGCGTATTGGCGGGCGAGCTTGACGGCGCTTTCCACCGCTTCGGAGCCGCCGGACACGAAAAACACCTTGTCGAGCCCCGGCGGGGCCAGCGCGGCGGCTTTCGCGGCCAGCGTTTCAGCCGGTTCGTTCTCGAAATGCAGCCGGTAGCCGAAGGTGGATCTTTCCATCTGCGCGCGCATGGCGTCGAGCACGCGCGGATTGGAATGCCCGATATTGCACACCATCGCGCCCGACGCGCCGTCCAGCCAGCGCTTGCCGTCCTGGTCCCAAAGGTAGATCCCCCGCGCCCGGTCCAGCAGCGGGCGGCGCTGGCGCGAGACATAGAACAGATGGCTCGCAGGCCGGTTGTCGCCGTGATCGCTTCGTCTGTCCATCGCCGTCACCCGCCCTGCGCGCCGCCGCCCATTGGCGCAGGCGCCCCGCAATCGAAACATTCAGACGTCGAGATTCTCCACCGACAGGGCGTTGTCCTGGATGAACTGGCGGCGCGGTTCGACCACGTCGCCCATCAGCTTGGTGAAGATCTCGTCGGCCTCGTCCATGTGATCGACGCGGACCTGCAGCAGGGTGCGGGCCTCGGGGTCGAGCGTGGTTTCCCAGAGCTGATCGGGGTTCATCTCGCCCAGACCCTTGTAGCGCTGCAGGGTCAGCCCGCGTTCGCCCTCGGCCATGATCAGGTCCAGCAGTTCGGAGGGCCCGCGCACCGGGAAGCGGCGGTCCTTGCGGGCCAGCGCGGCGGGGCTGGCATAGACTTCGCGCAGCGATTCCGTCAGCGCGGCGAGGCGGCGCGCCTCCACCGACCGCAGGGCGGCGCCGTCGAGCACCCGGGTCTCGGACACCCCGCGCAGCACCCTTGTGAGGCGCAGGCCGTCATCGTCGGTGGCCTCGCCGGTCCAGCCGCGCTCGGTCTCGGGCGCCACCGCATCGAGCCGTGCGGCCACGGCGGCGGCGACGGCCGCGGGGTCGTGGCCGTCGTCGTCGTCGGGATGGCCCATGGCGCCGGCGATGGCCGCCTGCTCCAGCACGAAGCGCGGGTAGTTGGTGGGAAAGGCGGCGAGCGCGTTGCGGGTCTGGCGCGCCTCGTCGATGACGCGCAGCAGGTCCGGGCCGGCGATCTGGGCGCCGTCGCCGATGGTCAGGGTCGCGCCCTCGGCGCCTTCCGAGATCAGGAAATCCTCCAGCGCGCGCTGGTCCTTCAGATAGACCCCGCCGGGGCGGTTGCCGCGCGCCACCCGGAACAGCGGCGGCTGGGCGATATACAGATAGCCGCCCTCGATCAGTTCTGGCATCTGGCGGAAGAAGAAGGTCAGCAGCAGGGTGCGGATATGGGCGCCGTCCACATCGGCGTCGGTCATCACGATGACCTTGTGATAGCGCAGCTTGTCGATGTTGAATTCGTCGCGCCCGATGCCGGCGCCAAGCGCGGTGATCAGGGTGCCGATCTCCTGGCTCGACAGCATCCGGTCAAAGCGCGCGCGCTCGACATTGAGGATCTTGCCGCGCAGGGGCAGCACCGCCTGATTGAGCCGCGAGCGCCCCTGCTTGGCCGAGCCGCCGGCGCTGTCGCCCTCCACCAGGAACAGTTCGGATTTCGCCGGGTCCTTTTCCTGGCAATCGGCGAGCTTGCCGGGCAGCGAGGCGACATCCATCGCCGATTTGCGCCGGGTGAGTTCACGCGCCTTGCGCGCCGCCTCGCGCGCCTGCGCCGCCTCGACGATCTTGCCGACCACCACGCGGGCCAGCGCCGGGTTTTCCTCGAACCACTCGGACAGCTTTTCGTTCATCAGCCCTTCGACCGCGGGGCGCACCTCGGAGGACACCAGCTTGTCCTTGGTCTGGGAGGAAAATTTCGGGTCCGGGACCTTGACCGACAGCACGCAGGTCAGGCCCTCGCGCGCGTCGTCGCCCGACAGGTTGACCTTTTCCCGTTTCGCCAGCCCCGACGAGCCGGCATAGCCGTTGATGGTGCGGGTCAGCGCGCCGCGGAACCCGGCCAGATGGGCGCCGCCGTCCCGCTGGGGGATGTTGTTGGTGAAGGGCAGGACGTTTTCGTGATAGCCGTCGTTCCACCACATGGCCACCTCGACGGCGATGCCGTCGCGTTCGCCGCGGATGACGATCGGATCCTCGATCAGCGGGGTCTTGGAACGGTCGAGATAGCGCACGAATTCCTCGACGCCGCCCTCGTATTCCATGATCTCCTCGACCGGTTCGGCGCTGCGTTCGTCGCGCAGCGCGATGCGCACCCCGGAATTGAGGAAGGCGAGTTCGCGCAGCCGGTGCTCCAGCGTCTTGTAGACGAAATTGCGGTCCGAGAACGTGTCGAGCGAGGCCAGGAACCGCACTTCGGTGCCCTTGCGGCCGTTGGCGTCGCCGAGGATCTTCAGCGGCTGCACGGTCTCGCCGTGCTCGAAGCGGGCGAAATGCTCCTTGCCGTTGCGCCAGATGCGCAGCTCCAGCCATTCCGACAGGGCGTTGACCACCGACACGCCGACCCCGTGCAGCCCGCCCGAGACCTTGTAGGAATTGCTGTCGAACTTGCCGCCCGCGTGCAGCTGGGTCATGATCACCTCGGCCGCGGACACGCCTTCTTCCTGGTGAATGTCCACCGGAATGCCGCGGCCGTTGTCGCTGACCGAGACGCTTTCATCGGCGTGAAGGGTGACGGTCACGGTGTCGCAATGGCCGGCCAGCGCCTCGTCGATGCCGTTGTCCACGACCTCGTAGACCATGTGATGCAGGCCCGAGCCGTCATCGGTGTCGCCGATATACATGCCGGGGCGCTTGCGCACCGCCTCCAGACCTTTGAGAACCTTGATAGATTCCGCGCCGTATTCCGCGTTCTGGTCGTCGTCAGCCATCTGTGCATCCTTGTTGCCTGCGCGGAATTTATCCGCTTGGGCGAAGGGTGTCACGGGCCGAATGGCGCGCATCGCCGGCGGGGCGCGCGGGGGCGGCGAGAATCGCCGGGATCGGTCGGGCGGCGGTTCTGTTTTGGGAATTTCACTTTGCGACCCCCAAAAAGGCGGTGGCCGCCGCGTGGGGGATTTATCACGCGACGGCCAGCGTTTAGAGACGCAAAATCGAGATCGAACTCTTACACGGACGCTTTCAACATGAATGTATAATTAACAGATAGACCCATTTTTTGCAAGTGATTCGTTTGCAAGATAAAAGAGCATATTTCTGCAGGTTGCAACTCTAGGTAGATTTGCGGCCGCGCAGCGACTTGCGGGCCTGCGGTTTCAGACCAGGGGGAGGATCTGCGATCCCCCCTCCGCCTCGCGCACCTCCGCCAGCAACGCCTTGTCGGCGATGCCCGCGAACAGCGCCGCGCCGGTGCCGGTCATCCAGGCCTGCGCGCCGAGCCCGAGCAGTTCGTCATACAGCGCGGCGCGGCGGTCGTCGTCGAGATGCGCCGCCACCTCGTCGAGCAGCAGGATCGGCGCGACGCCTTCGCACGCCGCCAGCGCCCGCGCGTTGGCCAGCACCAGCGAGATCAGCAGCGCCTTCTGCTCGCCCGTCGAACACAGCCGCGCGGCGATGCCCTTGACGGCGTAGACCGCTTCGAAATCGCTGCGATGCGGGCCGGCGAGCGTGCGCCCGGCGGCGGCGTCGCGCGCCCGGCCCCCGGCCAGCGCCGCGCGCAGGTCGTCGGCGGCCGCCGACTCGCCCGCCGCCGGGTCCGTTCCATCGGCGATCAGCGCCGCAAAGCGGGTTTCCAGCGCGCCGTCGCAGGCGATGTCGGCGGCGGGAAAGGCGGTCTCGGCGGCGGCCTGCGCGGCGGCGAGCCGGGCGACGGTCTCGGCCCGCGCCCGCGCCACCGCGGCGCCCGCCTCGGCCATGCGCGATTCCAGCGCGTCGAACCAGGCCGGATCGCGCATCCCGTCGCGCAGCAGCCGGTTGCGTTCGCGCATGGCCTTGTCATAGGCGAGCGCGCGCGCCGCGTGTCCGGGGTCGAAGCTGAGCGCCGCGCGGTCGAGAAACCCCCGCCGCTCCGCCGCGCCCTCGGTCCACAGCCGGTCCATCGCCGGGGTCAGCCAGATCACCCGGGCGATGTCGCCAAGCCGGGTCTGGGTGGCGGATTTGCCGTCGATGCGCACGGCGCGGGCGGCGCCGGGCCCGGCGAAGGTCTCGACCTCGTGATCGCCCCCGGGCCCGGTCAGCGTCGCGGTGATCTTCCAGCCGATGCGATCGGGGCGGCGGGCCAGCGTTTCGGCGTTGGCGCGGCGCAGCCCGCGCCCCGGCGACAGCAGCGAAATCGCTTCCAGCACATTGGTCTTGCCGGCGCCGTTGGGGCCGAACAGCGCCACCGGGCGGCCGTCCGGGTCGATCCGCGCCCACCGGTAGGATCGGAAATGCGACAGCGCGAGGCCGGCGAGGCGGCTCACGCCCGGGCCGCCGGTCCCTCGGCCCGGCTCAGACCCGCATCGGCATGACGACGTAGACGGCGCTTTCGTCATCGCCCTCGCGCACCAGCGTCGGGTCGCCCGGGGTGTTGAGCAGGAACACGGCGTTTTCGCGGTCCACCTGGCCGGCGATCTCCAGCAGATACTTGGCGTTGAAGCCGATCTCCAGCGGCTCGTCGTCATAGGCGACCGCCAGCTCCTCCTCCGCCGCGCCGCTGTCGGGCGCGTTCACCGACAGCACCAGCCGGTCGGCGTCGAGCTTCAGCTTCACCGCGGGGGTGCGTTCCGAGGACACCGTGGACACCCGATCCACGGCCGAGGCGAATTCGGCGGCGTCCACCACCAGCTGGCGCGGATTGCCCACCGGGATGACGCGGGTGTAGTCGGGGAACGATCCGTCGATGACCTTGGAGGTCAGGGTCAGCTCCGGCGTGGCGAAGCGGATCTTGGTTTCCGACACGCTGACCGCGATTTCCTGATCGTCATCCTCCAGCAGCTTGCGCAATTCGCCCACGGTCTTGCGCGGCACGATCACGCCGGGCGCGTCGCCGGCGTCGGCGGGCAGCGGCGCGTCGACGCGCGCCAGCCGATGCCCGTCGGTGGCGACGCAGCGCAGGGTCGGCTCGCCGTCCCGCTCGGCCACATGCAGATAGACGCCGTTCAGGTAGTAGCGGGTCTCCTCGGTCGAAATGGCGAATTTCGCCTTGTCGAACAGCCGGCGCAGCAGGGGCGAGGGCGCGGCGTAATTGGTGTCGTATTCGCTCGACGCCATCACCGGGAAATCCTCGCGCGGCAGGGTGGCGAGCGAAAACCGCGACCGCCCGGCGACCACGTCGAGCCGCCCGGTCCCGGGATCGTCATGCAGCGAGATCATCGCCCCGTCCGGCAGCTTGCGCACGATTTCATGCAGCGTGTGGGCGCCCACCGTGGTGGCGCCCGCCTGCTCCACCATGGCGGGAATGCGGTCGATCACCTCGATGTCGAGATCGGTGGCGCGCAGCGACACTTCGTCGCCGCCCGCCTCGATCAGCACGTTGGAGAGGATCGGGATGGTGGTCCGCCGCTCGACCACGCTCTGCGCGCGGCTCATGGCCCTGAGGAGAGACGCCCGCTCGATGCTGAACTTCATCGCACTGCCCAAACTGACTGGAAGCCGCCCCCGCAGCGGCTGGATGCTGGATGCGGGGACGGCTCACATTAATGGCTTGCGCGCATGAGGCAATGGCAGATTGCGGTTTCGCGGCGTCATTGCGCCTGAATGCGGCGCTTTGCCGGCCACGCCGGGGAAAGCGCCGTGATTTAGACCCCTGGGGCGGCCCTGACCCGACCCTGGATGCATTGGGACCGGCCCTGGATCGCCGGGGCGCCATCGGGGCGCCATCGGGGCGCGGTTCGGGGCGCGGGCGGCTCAGGCCTCCAGAATCCGGCGCAGCAATTCGAGATCCTCGGCGATCTGGCTGTCGGTCTCCTTCAGCCGCTCGATGGTCTTGATCGCGTGGATCACCGTGGTGTGGTCGCGCCCGCCGAAGCGGCGCCCGATCTCGGGCAGGGATTTCGAGGTGAGCGTCTTTGACAGATGCATGGCCATCTGGCGCGGGCGCGCCACGGCCCGCGCGCGGCGCGGTGACAGCAGGTCGTTCATGCGCAGGTTGAAATGGACGGCCACCTGCTTCTGGATCTCCTCGATGGTGACCTTCTTGTCATTGGCGCGCAGCAGGTCGCCGAGGCATTCCTGCGTCATGTCCAGGGTCACCGGCCGCCCGACCAGCGAGGCGAAGGCGATCAGCCGGTTCAGCGACCCCTCCAGCACCCGCACGTTCGACGAGATGCGATGGGCGAGGAATTCCAGCACCTTCGGCGGGATCTCGATGTCGGGATGGGCGACGCGCTGGGATTCGGCCTTGGATTGCAGGATGCCGAGCCGCAATTCGTAGTCGGCGGGGTGCAGATCGACCACCAGCCCCCATTGCAGGCGCGACTTGATGCGGTCCTCCAGGCCCTTGATCTCGCCCGGCGCGCGATCGGCGGAGATGACGATCTGCTTTCCCTGATCCACCAGCGCGTTGAAGGTGTGGAAAAATTCGTCCTGGGTGGAATCCTTGCCGGCGATGAACTGCACGTCGTCCACCATCAGCACGTCGACGGAGCGGAACAGCTGCTTGAAGCCGATCATGTCCTTGTAGCGCAGCGCCTGCACGAAGCGGTACATGAACTGCTCGGCGGACAGATAGACCACGCGGCGGTCCGAGGTTTCGCGCAGCTTCCAGGCGATGGCGTGCATCAGGTGGGTCTTGCCCAGCCCGACGCCGCCATAAAGGAACAGCGGGTTGAAGGTGACCTCCTCCGGGGCCTCGGAAACCCGGCGCGCCGCGGCGTGGGCCAGCTCGTTGGGCTTGCCGACCACGAAGCGGTCGAAGGTGAAGCGGATGTCGAGGGGCGAGGTCGGCAGGTCGTCGGGCCCGTCGCCGCCGCCCGGGATCGCCTGCGCCCTGGCCGGCCCCCTGGGCGGGGGCGCGGCCGCGGCGCC